>DATGWU010000778.1:0-21376 GCA_035299345.1 Rhizobium sp. | reverse complement strand
CTGCATGGTCGGCACGAAATCGTCGGCCACCGTGCAGCAGATGCAGCCGTTGGTGAGTTCGATGATATCGTCCTCGGTGCAATTGTCGGCACCGCAGCCCTTCAGCACCTCACCGTCGACGCCGAGGTCGCCGAATTCGTTGATGATGAGCGCGATCTTCTTGCCGTTGGCGTTCATCAGCATGTTGCGGATGATCGTCGTCTTTCCGGCGCCGAGGAAGCCGGTGATGACGGTTGCCGGGATCTTCTGCTGCAGCATGGTTCAACCCTTCATTTTCAGCGGCAGTCCCGCCGCGACGAAATAGACTTCGGTCGCGACCGCCGCGACCATCTGGTGGAGCCGTCCGGCATGGTCGCGGAATTCGCGCGCCATGCGGTTTTCCGGCACGATGCCGAGCCCGACCTCGTTCGACACGAGCATGAGCCGCGCCTGGAGCGTCGGCAGGATCGAGACGAGGTGTGCGCTTTCGGCGGCGACATCCCGTTCGTCCAGCATCAGGTTCGTGACCCAGAGCGTCAGACAGTCGACGAGCACCACACGGTCCGGCGCATCAATGCGCCGGAGAACGCCGGCAAGGTCGACCGGCTCCTCATGGGTCGTCCAGAGCCCACCGCGGCTTTCACGATGCAGGGTTATGCGTTCGCGCATTTCGTCATCGAAGGCGCGTCCGGTCGCGACATAATGGCGTTCGAGCCCGCTCACCTCGGCAAGCGTCTCCGCATGCCGTGACTTGCCCGAACGGGCACCGCCGAGCACGAAGACGCAATGGCCGTCAGCCGCGCTCAAGGACGGACCTCCGCAGCAGAGCGCCGGAAAGACGGACACGAGAAGAGGCCGGGCGCGCGGCCCGGCGGAAAGGATGTGGAAATGCGGGATCGCACGATCCCGCCGTCACAAGATGTCGCCACGACAACCTCCGTGCTGGCAACGGGGATTTTTCCCCAGGATGGGCTTTCAAAGCCCGGCACGGGTGGCAGGTCTCCTGGCTCGCGGTTGAGGCGCCTTGCGCCAACGGGTCTCTCTCACCTTCCCGGAGATTCGAGGCAACACGAAGGGCGGACGATTCGTAGAAATAGAGGCGTCCCGGCCCCGGCTATTCGTGTCGCCACTCCAGTGGCTTTTCCGGTTTCGCCGAAGAACCCGCCGTCCGCCTCTTGCGGACCCGTCACGGATATTCCGGCTCACCGGATGAAGGACCCTCACCGCTCTACAGTCGCGGGGTCGGCTGCGATTGGCAGGCCCGGCTTGGGTCCCCACCGTCGCATTCCCTTTTGCGTTCCGCCCCGTATCGACGACGCGGAAACCATCCGAATGAGAGACTGCTTAGGCGCAAGCGGCGGTGAAGTCAATTCGAACGGAACGGTGGCAAGCCATCCCGCAGCCCCTCACTGACGCGCCGACGGCATGCTCAGCGCGAACAGCGAGCGGATACGCGCAGCGGCCGCCTCGGCGAGCGCCTCCGCCTCGAAATCCGGGTTTTCTGTTCCGCTCGTCACCGGGAAGGTCGCGGTGGCGACCGGAGAACCGTCGATGACCGAAACCGCCGTTACGGTGACCATCGCCTCGCTGCGCCGGTTGAGCGACGAAATGTCCGGCCGGTAGGAACCAATCCGCACCGAGAGAACCACCGGCGGTGCCTCCGGCCGCGGCACGGTCGCAGCGATCGCTGCAGCAATGCGGCTATCAGTGCCGATGATCACCGCCTTCGGCACACGCACGTCGGCAAGCACGGTCAGGTCGCGGACATCGTAGACCTTGCGCGGCGTGAAAAATCCCGCTCCGGCGATGCTGCACGACGACAGCAAAACGCAAAGGAGAAGAGCGATGGCGGCATGGCAGAACCGCAGAAACATGACAGGCTGATCCGACCCCGATTCGGTTCGGAGAGCGTGTCACCATTATGGTTAGCGCTGCGTTAAGCGGCAGCCCGCACGGCCCGGAACAGGCGCGCCGCAGCGTCCATTTCCTCGAAGCGTTTGGCCCGGCGGGCCTGCGCCTCCTCGTCGACGCCCCAATGCTCCTCCGTCCAGTCCTCGTCGAGATGGGCGAGCGCCCAGACCTCGGGAGCGGAAAGAAAGCCTTCGGCGAAGGCGAGCGTCAAGATCGCCGAACCGGTCAGCGTCGTCACCACATGCAGCGCCGCGAGTTCGAACGGCGTCCGATAGGCGTCGAGCACCCTGGCGAAGGCCTCGGTCGCCGCCTGCGGCTGCGCCTGGTGCACGATGCCGGCGGCGAGAACGAAGCGAGCACCATGGGAGGACGCTACCCAGTCAATCACCCGTCCCCACTGCCGCGCCTGGCGTTCGACGAGTTCCTGCGGCGATTCCGCGTGGTAGCAGAGGAGATCGTTGCCGGCGTAGCGCACGATGTCCTCGAACACGGCATCGACCTGATCGGCGACGGCGTCGATCGCAGTATTGGCAAGTCGCGTCGTCGGCATCGTCGCGGGATCGATCGTTTCGCCTTGCGCGCGCCACTCTGAAGCGACGAGTTCGGCGGCCTCGGCCGTCGGCAGCCGCAGCGCACGTTTCGCTGGCGTCTTCACACCGCGACCGTCGAGCAGGACGGCGACACCGTCATCCTCGCTCCGCGTGCCGACTTCGGTGTAGAAGCGCTTGGCCTGCGGTCGCTGCATCTGGATCTGCGCCCGGCGCACCGGGTCTGGATCGCTCGGCTCGGGGCCGAAATCGCTGAGAAGGTCACGCATCGACGGCTCCTTTCATGATATGGGCCAGGAGGTCGGCCGGGTGGTCGACGACGGCATCGGCACCTGCAAGCAACAGGGCGGCGGTCGTCGAATAGCCCCAGGAGACGCCGATCGCCCGGGCGCCTGCGGCCTTGCCCATCTGCATGTCGTAGATCGCGTCGCCGATCACGACCGCATCCCGCGCATCCATGCCGGTTTCGCGGCAGCACTCCAGGACCATGGCCGGATTGGGTTTCGACGGACATTCGTCCGCCGTCCGTGAAACGACGAAATGGGGCTTCAGCCCATGGGTTTCAAGCACGCCGTCGAGGCCACGACGGGACTTGCCGGTCACCGCCCCGATCAGAAGGTCGTCCCGGCGAACCATCGCCGCGATCACCTCGGCGATCCCGTCATAGAGCGGCTCCTCGAAGCCCTGTTCGGCGCGCACCTCTGCGAAAACCGCCTTGTAATAGAGCGCCATCGTCCCGGCCTCGTGATCGACCTCCGGCTTGCCCTGCATGGTCGCGATCGCGAGATCGAGGCTAAGGCCGATGATCGCCTTGGTGTGGTCGACATCGGGTGCTGCGTGGCCGAAATGAAGGAAGGTACGCGTCATCACCGCGTGGATGAGGCCGACACTGTCGACGAGCGTGCCGTCGCAATCGAAGAGAACGAGCTTCATTCCTCGTCCCTCGCGCCGTCGGCCTCGTCGAAGCCGAGCAGGTTCCAGCTCTGCACCATGTGCGGCGGCAGCGGCGCCGTCACCTTCAGCCGCCCGCCGGAGGGATGCGGAATGTCGATGGAACGGGCATGGAGATGCAGCCGCTTCTGGACGCCGCCCGGAAAATCCCAGTTCGGATCGTCGATGAAATATTTCGGATCGCCGATGATCGGGTGCCCCATATAGAGCGCATGGACGCGAAGCTGATGGGTGCGCCCCGTATAGGGCTCCATCTCCAGCCAGGCGAGGTTCTGCGCGGCCGTGTCGATCACCCGGTAATAGGAGACGGCGTGGTCCGCCCCCTCCTCGCCGTGCTTGGCGACGCGCATTCGATCGCCGTCGGGGGTCTGCTCCTTGACGAGCCAGGTCGAGATCTTGTCCTCGTGCTTGCGCGGCACGCCCTTCACCAGCGACCAGTAGATCTTGTGGGTGTCGCGCTCGCGGAAGGCGGCGGTCAGCTTCTGCGCGGCGCCCCGCGAGCGGGCGACGACGAGAACGCCCGATGTGTCGCGGTCGATACGATGGACGAGACGCGGCTTCTCGCCCTTCTTGTTCGTCCAGGCTTCGAGCATCGTATCGATGTGGCGGGTCACGCCAGAGCCGCCCTGAACGGCAAGCCCGGCCGGCTTGTTGAGCACAAAAACCTTGTCGTCCTCGTAAAGCAGCATGCGCGAAAGGAGTTCGCCGTCGCCGGAATGCTTCAGGTCCTTGCCGGCGATCGGCCCCGTCTTGGCCTTGGCGTCGACATCAAGCGGCGGCACGCGGATCATCTGGTCCGGCTGAACGCGCGTATCGCTCTTCGCCCTGCCGCCGTCGACACGCACCTGGCCGGATCGCAGAAGCTTCTGCAATGCACCGAAACCGAGGCCCGGGAAGTGCACCTTGAACCAACGGTCAAGTCGCATTCCCGCCTCGTCCGCATCCACCTTGATATGCTCGACGCCCGCCATTTCCGCTCTTTCGACAAATTTTCGCACGGCCCGAACGCCGCGCATCAGGGCCTTTAGAGCATTTCGCCTGCCGAAGGGAAGCGTAAAAGCTGCCTCAGAGCAGCGAACGCATGGCGCCGAGGCCCGCGACGGTCGCAATGAGCGATAGCCCGACGCTCGCGCCGACATAGACGAGGCTCGAAAGCGTTTCCCCGCGCTCGAACAGGGAGACGGCGTCGAGCGCGAAGGCGGAGAAGGTCGTGAAGCCGCCGAGGAAGCCGGTGATCAGCAACAGCCGCATCTCCGGCGAGGCGCCGAAGCGCGCGACGATCAATTCGGCAAGAAAGCCGATCGCGAAGCAGCCGACGAGATTGACGGCGAGCGTGCCCCAGGGAAAGGCCGGACCGGCCAGCCGAAGCAGACCGACGCCGACGAGATAGCGGCAGACCGAGCCGACCGCACCGCCGGCGGCTACGAGCAGTATCTGGTTCACGTCGCGCCTTCCATAACGTCGGACCCGGCCGGGCGGGCTCCATCATTCAATCTGTCGCCTCAGGCCCTTACGCCCGCGAGGAAATCGGCAACGAAACGCTCGAGCTCGGCCCAGTCCGTGAATTCGAAGTTCTGGCTGGCATCGGTCGGCGCACCCTCACGCGCGGCAAGGCGCTTCGCCATCCAGCGCTTGAAGAAGTCGTATTCGGTGTAGCGCAGGGCACCGGCGGCATTGAGCACCCTGCCGGGCGTCCAGCCGGTCTCGGCCATCAGTGTGTCGGGGAAATGACGCGCCTCTTCGCGCTCCTCCTCGAACTCGCTGCGGATGAACAGCGAGACCGACACAAAGGCGCTCGGCACCGATTTCAGAAAGTCCCTCTCGCGGCGGACGAAATCGACGAAGGGTGCGGGATAGCGCCCGGCGTGGATCGGAGCGCAGAGGATCACCGCCTCCGGCCGCTCCAGCGCATATTCGGCCATGGAAGTGACGTTGAAGAAGACGGCGCGATGACCTGCCTTCTCGACATGCTCGGCGATCTTCTCGGCGATCTTGCGCGTCTGTCCTTCGATGCTGACAAAGCCAATGAGAATGTTCATTTTCCCCTCCGTCCCTTTGCCGGCAACCCGCCGGAGCCGCCGCACGTCTACCGTTTGCCGCCGTTGAGATCAGCGAGCGAGCGCCTGAATTTGCAAGCAAAATGACAGATCGGCGAGCGATTGCAAGCCTGCCCCGGCGCCATTTCGGGTGGTTCCTTCGACGCCTTTCGCCGCAGTCTCGACAGACCGCCGTGCAGTCCATCGAATTTGACTAAAATGCTCCTGCCGGATTTAGCGGTCCGTAGAGAGGCATGCCGTATCCTGCAGGGATAGAGATACCGGTGATAGCCATGCCCCAGGTAGTTACAGTGTCGGCCACCACGGCCGCCTATGCGATGGAAGCGACCAAGCCGCCCCAGCGTGTTCCCCGCGGCACGCTGGTCGAGGAGCAATTGCAGGTCTTTGCGGAACGTGCCGCCAAGGGCGACGACTTCAGGCTGCGCGCAATCCTCACCGTCGTGCAGCCGCCGGCGCTGTCGCTGCATTTCCTGACGGCCGGCCAGACGAAGCATGAGCAGGCGACCCTCAAGGAAGCGCTCGCCGCCTATCTCGGTTCTACCTCCTGAAGATATTTCGGCACTGATTCAAAAAGCGCCGCGGACACCTCGTCCGCAGCGCTCTTTTGTGGCGGAGCGCCGGCGTCTGCTTACATTTTCTTCGGCGTGGCCGGACCGATGGGCAGGACGAGATCGACGGAGCCGGCATTCTTGAAGGTCAGCGTCACCTTGACCGTACCGCCCTCGACAAAGGGCTCCTTGACGCCCATGAACATCATGTGCAGGCCGCCGGGCTTCAATTCGACCGTCTCGCCGGCCGGAACCGGAATGCCATCCTTGACCGGCCGCATCTTCATGACGTCGTTCTCCATGGCCATTTCATGGAGCTCGACGTGGTCGGCCACGTCCGACGCGGCAGCGACGAGCACGTCGTCCGTCGAACCGGTGTTCTTGATGACGACGAAACCGCCGCCGACCGGCTGACCGGGCAGCATGGCCTTGGTGAAGCCGGCGGTCAGCTCGAGGTCGCCGACTTTCGCAGGCTCCATTCCGCCCGGATCGACGACGCCCATGCCGGACCCGGCCATCGCAGCGTGCATCTGATGGCCGCCGGTATCGGCGACCTGAACGACCGGAGCACCCATGTGATGGCCGGCATGCATATCGGCCGGCATCGCCGCCATATCACCTGCGGCAACGCGAAGCAGCGGAGCCGGCGATTTCACGGAATGCGGATCGGCGCCGTCTGCCGGCACCTGGTCCCAGACGACCTTTCCGTCCGCGCCGCAGAGCTGGGTCGTGACGAAGGCAAGCGCCTTGCCGCCCTCGACCCCGGACACCTTGCCGTTGATTGCGAAGGTGTCGAAGTTGTCATCCGGAAGGCTGCCGTTCTTCCAGCGGATCTCGACCGGCCCGGACGTCACGTTCTTGCCGTGGTTGTCATAGGCCTTCTGGTAGTCACCCTTGATGACCTCGAGATCCCAGCCCGGCTTCGGCATCGGCTTGGCGAACACGAAACCCTCGGGAAGCTTGACCTGCACCTCGTTCGTCGCCTTGCCGTCGCAGCCATGCGGCACCTGAAGCACGGCAGTGACATAGGATTCCGGATCGACCGGACCGTTCGAAAGGCTCGCATGGGCGAAGGCGGCTCCGGCAGCGAGGCTGGCGGCGGCGAAAGTGAGAAGGGAATTGACAGTCTTCATTGTTGTTCTCCTGACCGGCCCTCCGAAACAGAACGGGAGGCGACCGGAACGCGCCGCGGAGCGGCTTTGTTTCTGACGAAAATTCTCGAAAGATCAGGCGAAGGCCGGCGGTGCACGCGAGCGCGGACGCTCGACGGATTCGGGGCCGAGATAATGTCCGACAACGACGGGTTCGTTGTCGAGGCTTGCAAAGGAGGAAAGCAGCCACCCCTCGTCCGGCGGCGTCGGCAGGAGCGTTCCCGCGGCCAGAATACAGGCTTCGCAGAAGCCGCTCACAGCAGGGTGCTTGATGGCCACGTCGCCGACGCAAAGGTCGGCATAGCTGCCGTCGGGAAGGACGTAGGACGCCGTTTCGAGCGCCGCCGCCATCACTTGCGGGGGCTTGTGTGCAAAGGCAAGCGACAGCACGGCGAGCGCGCAGAACATGCGCACCAAACCGCCACCGATCCACTTCGCCTTCGTCATTCCATTCCCTCCGGGCGGCATCATCCTTAGCGTCTTTCGCGCCGGAATCAACGACCCTCTGCAACCGACGCCACATTCGGACGTCACGTCGCAGCTGTCTTTGATCAAGAACAAACCGCCGCCGCAAGCCGGCCTCCCTCGACGGATGAAAACGACAGCGACAATTATTTGCTTCACAACGACGCAAGCCTCTTGCCAAGGACCAGCCTTGCCAGATAATGCCAAGCCATCTTGTTGGGAGAAGCCGGTTCAATCCGGTGCCGAAGGAGCAACCGCCCCGGAAACTCTCAGGCGAAAGGACCACAAGGTGCCATTGGACTCTGGAGAGAAGCGTTCCGTCTGACGGGACGCGCGCCGAAGGGATAACAATCTCAGGCAAACGGACAGAGGGGGCTCATGTAACCGGCGGGCATTCGCGCGCCATGATCTGAGCCAGCGCATCAAGCGCGAAAACCGGAGGCGCCCCTTGGATACCGCCCAACTGAAACGCACCCCTCTTTATGACCTTCACCTGTCGCTCGGCGCCAAGATGGTGCCCTTTGCCGGCTACGACATGCCGGTGCAGTATCCGGCCGGCGTCCTCAAGGAACATCTTCAGACACGCGAAAAGGCGGGGCTTTTCGATGTCTCGCACATGGGACAGGTGATCCTGCGCGCCAAGAGCGGCCAAGTCGAGGACGCTGCCCTCGCCCTCGAAAAGCTCGTCCCGGTCGACATTCTCGGCCTCAAGGCCGGGCGCCAGCGCTACGGCTTCTTCACCGATGACAAAGGCGGCATTCTCGACGACCTGATGATCACCAATCGCGGCGATCACCTGCTGGTGGTCGTCAATGCCGCGTGCAAGGACGCCGACGTCGCCCACATGAAGGCAAAGCTCGCCGACACCTGCGAGGTCGAACTCCTCGACCGCGCCCTGCTGGCTCTGCAGGGACCGAAGGCCGAGGCCGTGCTCGCCTCGCTCTCTCCCGACATCGCCTCGATGAAGTTCATGGACGTCCGAGACGCGACGATCGCCGGGATTGCCTGCATCGTCTCCCGCTCCGGCTATTCCGGCGAGGACGGGTTCGAGATTTCCGTGCCCGCAGACAGCGCGGTTGACCTCGCCAACGCCCTGCTCGCCCATCCCGATTGCGAACCGATCGGCCTCGGTGCCCGCGATTCGCTCCGCCTCGAAGCCGGCCTCTGCCTTTACGGCAACGACATCGACACGACGACCTCGCCGGTCGAGGGCGCGATCGAATGGGCAATCCAGAAGGCTCGCCGCAAGGGCGGCGCCCGCGAAGGCGGCTTTCCGGGTGCAGATCGCATCCTTTCCGAACTCGAGAACGGCCCTGCCCGCCGCCGCGTCGGTCTGAAGCCGGACGGCAAGGCGCCGGTGCGCTCGCATGCGAAGATCTACAGCGACGAGAACGGCACGAGCGAGATCGGCGAAGTCACGTCCGGCACCTTCGGACCTTCGGCCGGCGGCCCGGTCGCGATGGGCTACCTGCCCTCCTCCCATGCGGCGGTCGGCACGACCGTCTATGCCGAGGTCCGCGGCAAGTACCTGCCGATGACCGTCGCCGCACTCCCCTTCGTCACTCAGACCTACAAGCGCTGACCCCATGACCGCGACCACCCTCATCCGGCTGCTGACAGCGTGAGGACGGGTCGCTCCCAACACATCAAGAGAGGAACATCACATGCTGAAATTCACCGAAGAACATGAGTGGCTGAAGATCGAGGGCGACGTCGCGATCGTCGGTATCACCACCCACGCCGCCGAACAGCTCGGCGACCTGGTCTTCGTCGAGCTTCCGGACGTCGGTGCAAGCTTCAAGAAGGGCGGCGACGCCGCGACCGTCGAATCGGTCAAGGCCGCGTCCGAAGTCTACTGCCCGCTCGACGGCGAGGTGACAGAGGTCAACCAGGCGATCGTCGACGATCCCTCGCTCGTCAATTCCGATCCGCAGGGTGCCGGCTGGTTCTTCAAGCTGAAGCTCGCCAATCCCTCCGACGTCGAAAAGCTGCTCGACGAAGCCGCGTATAAAGAGCTGATCGCATGAGCACGCCGACCGAATTCCAGTTCACCGATTACCAGCCTTACGACTTCGCCAATCGCCGCCACATCGGCCCCTCCCCGGCGGAGATGGAGGAGATGCTGGCCCTCATCGGTTACCCGAGCCTCGACGCCCTGATCGACGACACCGTGCCGGGCTCCATCCGCCAGCAGGTGCCGCTCACTTGGGGGGCGCCGATGACCGAGCGCGAGGCGCTCGACAAGCTGCGTGAGACGGCCAACAAGAACGAGGCCCTGGTCTCGCTGATCGGCCAGGGTTACTACGGCACGATCACCCCGCCGGTCATCCAGCGCAACATCCTCGAAAACCCGGCCTGGTACACCGCCTACACGCCGTATCAGCCGGAGATTTCGCAAGGTCGCCTGGAAGCGCTCCTCAACTACCAGACGATGATCTGCGACCTGACCGGTCTCGACGTCGCCAACGCCTCACTCCTTGACGAGGCGACGGCGGGCGCCGAGGCGATGGCCATGGCCGAGCGTGTCGCCAAGTCGAAGGCGAAGGCCTTCTTCGTCGACGAGAACTGCCACCCGCAGACGATCGCGGTGATCGAGACCCGCGCAGCACCGCTCGGCTGGACGGTGATCGTGGGCGATCCCTTCACCGACCTCGATCCGACCGAAGTCTTCGGCGCCCTCTTCCAGTATCCTGGCACCCACGGCCACGTTCATGACTTCTCCGGGCTCGTAGCCCGCCTGCACCAGACCGGCGCAATCGCCGCCGTCGCTGCCGATCCGCTGGCGCTGGCGCTCCTGAAGGCGCCGGGCGAAATGGGCGCCGACATCGCCATCGGCTCGACCCAGCGCTTCGGCGTGCCGGTCGGCTATGGTGGTCCGCACGCCGCCTACATGGCGGTGAAGGATGCCTACAAGCGTTCGATGCCCGGCCGTCTGGTCGGCGTCTCGGTCGATGCCCGCGGCAACCGTGCCTACCGCCTGTCGCTGCAGACCCGCGAACAGCACATCCGCCGCGAGAAGGCGACGTCGAACATCTGCACCGCCCAGGTGCTGCTCGCCGTCATGGCCTCGATGTACGGGGTCTTCCACGGACCGAAGGGCATCAAAGCGATCGCCCAGGCCGTCCACCAGAAGGCCGTCCTGATGGCGAAGGGGGTGGAAAAGCTCGGCTACAAGGTCGAGCCGGACACCTTCTTCGACACGATCACCGTCGATGTCGGCCACATGCAGGGCCTCGTGCTGCGTGCCGCCCGCGCGGAAGGCGTCAACCTGCGCAAGGTCGGCGAGACGAAGATCGGGATCAGCCTCGACGAGCGCACGCGCCCGGCGACGCTGGAAGCGGTCTGGCGCGCCTTCGGCGGCAATTTCGTGCTCGCCGATTTCGAGCCCGGCTACCGGCTGCCGAAGGACCTGCTCCGCAAGAGCGAGTACATGACGCATCCGATCTTCCACATGAACCGTGCGGAAAGCGAGATGACCCGCTACATCCGCCGGCTTTCCGACCGCGACCTCGCGCTCGACCGCGCGATGATCCCGCTCGGCTCCTGCACGATGAAGCTCAACGCCACGGCGGAAATGCTGCCGATCACCTGGCCGGAGTTTTCCGACATCCATCCCTTCGTGCCGGCCGACCAGGCGCTCGGCTACAAGGAAATGATCGACGACCTTTCCGAAAAGCTCTGCGCCGTCACCGGCTACGACGCCTTCTCCATGCAGCCGAACTCCGGTGCGCAGGGTGAATATGCGGGCCTGCTGACGATCCGCAATTATCATCTCGCCCGCGGCGATGCCCATCGCACCGTCTGCCTCATCCCGACCTCTGCACACGGCACCAATCCCGCCTCCGCGCATATGGCCGGCATGGAGGTGGTGCCGGTGAAGGCGAAGGAGAACGGCGACGTCGACCTCGACGACTTCCGCGCCAAGGCCGAGCAGTATGCCGATACGCTGTCGTGCTGCATGGTCACCTATCCCTCGACGCACGGCGTGTTCGAGGAGACGGTGCGGGAAATCTGCCGGATCACCCACGAGCACGGCGGCCAGGTCTATCTCGACGGCGCCAACATGAACGCGATGGTGGGCCTTGCCCGTCCCGGCGACATCGGCTCCGACGTCAGCCACTTGAACCTTCACAAGACCTTCTGCATTCCGCATGGCGGCGGTGGCCCGGGCATGGGACCGATCGGCGTCAAGGCGCACCTGGCCCCCTACCTTCCCGGCCACGTGGCAACCGACGGCCGGTCGGGTGCGGTGTCGGCGGCACCTTACGGTTCGCCGTCGATCCTGCCGATCTCCTGGAGCTACTGCCTGATGATGGGCGGCGAAGGGCTGACGCAGGCGACCAAGGTGGCGATCCTCAATGCCAACTACATCGCCGCTCGCCTGAAGGGCGCCTACGAGGTGCTCTACAAGTCCGAGAGGGGCCGCGTCGCGCACGAGTGCATCATCGACACGCGCCCACTCGCAGACACTTCCGGCACCACCGTCGACGACATCGCCAAGCGCCTGATCGACTGCGGCTTCCACGCCCCGACCATGAGCTGGCCGGTCGCCGGTACGCTGATGATCGAGCCGACCGAAAGCGAGACGAAGGCGGAGATCGACCGCTTCTGCGACGCGATGCTGGCAATCCGCGAGGAAGCCCGCGCCGTCGAGGAAGGCCGCATGGACCGCAACGACAACCCGCTGAAGAATGCCCCCCACACGGTTGAGGACCTCGTCGGCGAGTGGAACCGGCCCTACAGCCGCGAACAGGCCTGCTTCCCGCCCGGCGCCTTCCGGGTCGACAAGTATTGGTCGCCGGTCAACCGTGTCGACAACGTCTACGGCGACCGCAACCTCGTCTGCACCTGCCCGCCGATGAGCGAATACGCCGAAGCCGCGGAATAACCGGCCTTCTTCACCCGTAACCCCGAGGGCCCGCCTCACCAGGCGGGCTCTCTCTGTTTCGGACCAGAGTCGCAAAATGGCCATCGAACACAAATAGGGTGGCAAGTATGGCACTCTGGATCGCAATCGGCGTGGGCATCGGCACAGCGCTCGGCGCCACCGTCCTCGACAACGTGGCAATCGGCATCGCCGTCGGCATTCCGATCGGACTCGTCGGCTGGCTTGCCGTCTCGCGCAAGTAGGCGTCGGCGCACAAACCGCGCGGATCCACCGATCGGTCTATCGCGACAGCATATTTAGCTATCCAGCTAATTTCCTATTTCTATGATTATCTATTGCCCCGACTGGAAAGAAGGTGGCGTCGTCCCGTTTCGACGCAAATGCCACCCGCAGAGCACCCAAATCGTCAACCCTGCTTCTTCACGCACTGCAAACGCCGATCGCCTAGTGTGGCGCCACTCGCATACAACGTCGGGGCAAGGACATGGGTATTTCTGCAATCATGAACATTGCCGTTTCGGGCATGAATGCGAACACGCGCAGCCTCACCGCCTCGGCGCGGAACGTCGCCAACGTTACAACGTCCCTCCCGGCCACTTCGGACGTCGACCTCGGGCAGGAGATGCTCGACACAGTCCAGGCTGAAATCGGTTTCAAGGCCAATGCGGTCGTCTGGGAAACCGGGGCGGATATGTGGGACGTGCTCGCCTCGATAAAGCGGGACTGAATACCGTCGCCGGAGGGATCCGGCACGTAGCGTCCGCCAACCGGTAACGACGGTCGGCAAGCCTTGTCATTCTATGGAAATTGCGGCTAGCTGGATGAGCAGGAGGACTGGCTCACATGCAGCTCGGAACGATCGTCGCCTTCGCCACCGTCACCTTTGTCGCTGTCGTCACGCCCGGGCCGGATGTCATCTTGGCCATGGCGAACGGTTCACGCTACGGACTGAAAAGAGCCTGTGCCGGAATGATCGGCGTTCTGCTCTCCGACGTCCTTTTGATAGCGGCCGTGGCTGCCGGTCTCGGTGCGGTCCTCGCCGCGTCGGAATTCTGGTTCTCGGTCGTCAAATACCTTGGTGCGGGCTATCTCGCCTGGCTCGGATACAGGATGATCCGCTTCGGTCATTCCGAGTTCAAGGCGCAGGACGAACTGACCCCGGAACCGGATCAAAACTCAGCGATGAAGATATGCCTGCAGAGCATGTTCGTTGCGATGACAAATCCGAAAGCATATCTCTTCTTCTCGGCACTGCTGCCGCAGTTCATCGACGCCGGTCAGCCGCAATTTCTGCAGTTCTTGGTACTGACGGTTGTCTTTTCCGTCGTTGAGTTTTGCATCATGTTCGGCTACGCCCTCGCCGGCGCGAGGATGACGCGATTTGCCACCTCCGCGGCAAGACGCTGGCTGGAAAAGGGATGCGGTGGCGCCCTGTTGCTGTCCGCCGTCTCGCTGGCCTGGGCAAAACGAGCCACCTAAAAGGGGTGTCACCCCAACAGCCCCTTCACGCCCATGCCGATCGCAATCGCGCCGAAGGCAAGGAGGACGACGCCGGAGACGCGCGAGACCCAGAGGGCAAAGGACGGCGGCAGGCGATGATGCAGCATCGCGACCAGCCCGGAGAGAAAGAACCACCAGAGCATCGAGCCTGCGAAAACACCGAGGACCAGGAGGGCAGCGCTCCAGCGATCCCCTGCGCCGGCGAGCCCGAGCCCTGCGAAAATGGCCGCGAAGGACAGGATGGTCGCCGGGTTGGTGATGGTGAGGAAAAAGGTCGATATGGTGGTCGCGACGAGGTCTCGCGCCCCGACCGTTGCCGCGGTGACCGGTGGACGCGGCCGGAAACTCGTCCAGCCGAGCCACAGCATGAATGCCCCGCCAAGGAGTTGCAGCGGCAGCGAGACGGCATCGAGCACGAAGGCGAAGGCGGCGAAACCCGCCGCCGCCATCAGGGCGTAGGCACCGTCGGCCAGCGCCGTTCCGAGGCCGCCGGCGACGCCGGCCCAAAAGCCGCGCTCGAGCGTCCGGTTGATGCAGAGCGCGCCGATCGGACCGAGAGGTGCCGCGATCGCCAGACCGAGAAGGATGCCCTTTGCGACGAGCGCGGCCGCCATGTCAGATCTCCGGGGGCGTGAACGGGGATTCGGTTATGGTCGAGAGTGCGATCACGGTCTCGCTGCGGGCGAGGAAGCCGCGCGCCTTGAGATCGGCGAGAAAATCCTCGATGCCGGTCAGCGCACTGACACGAATCTTGATCAGATAGGACCATGCGCCGGTGATGTGATGACATTCGGCGATCGCCCGATGGCCGTTCATATAGGCGCGGAAGGCCTCCTCGTTGGCGCGCGCGTCGAGCGCCACGAAGACGAAGGCGAGGATGTCCATGCCGAGCGCGGTATGATCGGCATCCACCGTGAAGCGCCGGATGGCACCCGATGCCAGAAGCCGCCGCATGCGTTCGTTGACAGCCGACGGCGAGAGGCTTACATGCTCACCGATGTCGCTGAGCGAGCGCCGCGAATCCTCGGCAAGAAGACAGATGATTTTGTGGTCTATTGTATCCATGACCGCAAACTATACGAACTGCGCCGCATAGCGCAAGATTTTTTGCGGAAATTCCACATCAAACCGAAAAACAGAGAACACACAAGAACTTCCCGCATGCGCTGCCGCGGCTGAGGAGGCCGCGGGAACCCTGTTCCGGCCTATCCCGACGGCGGAAGATGCCTGTGAAGTGAGGACTGCGGGGCGTGGAGGAGCCGGTGCGATCGCCCCTGGCCTGCTCAGCCGGCGCTCGCCGCGACTTCTTTCTGCCGGGCGAGGTCGGCAAGGTCTGCCGCCTTCAGCTCGACGGATTCGCCGCAGCCGCAGGCCGAGGTCTGGTTGGGATTGCTGAAGGTGAAACCGGAACGCAGCTTCGTCGTCTCGAAATCCATCTCGGTACCGAGAAGGTAGAGAACGGCGGCCGGGTCGACCCAGACTTTCGCGCCGTCGCGTTCGATGAGATCGTCCTTGGCGCTCGGCGCCGTCACGAGCTCGATCGTGTATTCCATGCCGGCACAACCGCCCTTCTTGATCCCGACGCGGACGCCCTGCGCATCCGGCCCGGAACTTGCGACGATCGCGCGAACGCGCTCGGCAGCGGCGTCCGTCATGGTCATGACTTGAAAGCCCATTTCCTGTCTCCTGCCGCAGCCGGGTTCAAGGTCCGGCGCTTCGGTTCTCTAAATGTAGTTCCGGCCTTGACGACGATCAATACCAGCCGACCGCCACCTGGGCCTCTTCCGACATGCGGTCGGGCGTCCACGGCGGATCGAATGTCATCTCCACCTCGACGCCGGACACGCCCTCGACGGCGCCGACGGCGTTCTGCACCCAGCCCGGCATCTCGCCCGCCACCGGGCAGCCCGGCGCAGTCAGGGTCATGACGATCTTCACCATGCGGTCGTCGTCGATGTCGATCTTGTAGATCAGCCCCAGCTCGAAGATATCGGCTGGAATTTCCGGATCGTAGACGGTCTTGAGCGCCGCGACGATGTCGTCGGAAAGGCGCGCAAGCTCCGCCTGCGGAATGTCAGACTGCACGATATCCTCGCGGAAGTCCGGCTTATGTTCGCTCTCGTTCACACTCATGAGCGGCTCCTCAAGCAAAAAATGTACGCGCGTGGTCGAGCGCATCGGCCAGCGCATCGACTTCGGCGCGGGTGTTGTAGAGGCCGAACGACGCCCGGCAGGTCGACGTCACGCCGAAGCGGGAAAGCAGCGGCTGGGCGCAATGCGTACCCGCCCGGACAGCCACCCCGCGGCGATCAATCAGCATCGAGACGTCATGGGCGTGGATGCCCGCAAGCTCGAAAGAGAAGATCGCTCCCTTGCCCGGCGCATTGCCGATGATGCGCAGGGAATTGATCGCCCGCAGCCGTTCCTCGGCATAGGCGGCAAGTCCCGCCTCGTGGGCGGCGATCGCCTCGCGGCCGAGACTGTCGATGTAGTCGAGTGCATGGCCGAGACCGATCGCCTGAACGATCGGCGGCGTGCCCGCCTCGAACCGGTGCGGCGGGTCGTTGTAGGTCACGCGGTCTTCAGTCACCTCGACGATCATCTCGCCGCCGCCCATAAAGGGCTGCATTTCCTTCAGCCGTTCCATCTTGCCATAAAGCGCGCCGATCCCGGAAGGACCATAGAGCTTGTGGCCGGTGACGGCGTACCAGTCGCAGTCGATGTCGCGGACGTCGACCGGCATGTGCACGGCGCCCTGGCTGCCGTCGACGAGCACCGGAATGCCGCGTTCATGGGCGATGCGGCAGACTTCCTTGACCGGCACCACGGTGCCGAGCGCGTTCGACATGTGGGTGATCGCGACGAGCTTGGTCCGCTCCGTCAGGCACTTCTCGAAGTCTTCGATGTGGAAGGCGCCATCGTCGTCGACCGGCGCCCAGACGAGCTTGGCCCCCTTGCGTTCGCGCAGGAAATGCCAGGGAACGATATTCGAATGGTGCTCGAGGATGGAGAGCACGATCTCGTCACCCTCGCCGATATGCGTCATGCCCCAGCCATAGGCCACGGTGTTGATCGCCTCGGTCGAGGACTTGGTGAAGACCAATTCGTCCACCGATCCGGCATTGAGGAAACGCCGCACCTTCTCACGCGCGCCCTCATAGGCCTCGGTCGCTGCATTCGAGAGGAAATGCAGGCCGCGATGCACGTTGGCGTATTCGTGCGCATAGGTGTGCGAGATTGCGTCGATCACCTGCCTCGGCTTCTGGGCCGAGGCGGCATTGTCGAGATAGACGAGCGGCTTGCCGTAGACCTCGCGTGACAGGATCGGGAAATCCTGCCGGACGCGATCGACGTCGTAACCAGCAATTGTCGAAGAGAGATCAGCCATGGTGTTCCAGCCAGTCGGAGATCAACGCTTCGAGCGCCTCGACCAGTGCCTCGCCTTCCAGTTCCTCGACGATCTCGGCGACGAAGGCCCGCACGAGCAGTGCCCGCGCCTGCTTCTCCGGAACGCCGCGCGACATCATGTAGTAGAGATGGTTGTGATCGATGTCGGCGACGGTAGCGCCGTGGGCGCACTGCACGTCGTCGGCAAAGATCTCGAGCTCCGGCTTGACCGAAAACTCGCCGTCGTCGGAGAGCAGCAGCGTGTTGCAGGCCATGCGGGCGTCGGTCTTCTGCGCATCCGGGGCAACCCTGATCATCCCCTGAAAGACGCCGCGGCCGCGATCGAAGACGACGTTGCGCACGACCTCGGTCGACGTGGTGTTCGCGACGTCGTGGCCGAGTGTCATCGTGACGTCGACATGGCTCTCGCCGCCGATCAGGTTGATGCCGCGCAGGGTGAAATCGGAGCCCTCGCCGACGGTGCGGACATGGACCTCCTGGCGCACCAGCTTGCCGCCCGCATTGATGATGAAGAGGCGGAATTTTGCTCCGGCACCGAGTTCGGCCTTGATCTGCCCGAGATGGGTGTCGTCCTTGCCCTGGGCCTGAAGGATGATCCACGTCACGTCGGCGTCGTCACCGAGGACGAGATCGCTGACGGCGGAGACGAGCGCCACGCCCGCCCCGCTGCCGATATGCCGCTCGATCACTGTCGCACGGCTCTTGGCCCCGAACGTGACCGGATAGCGGACATGAAGCTGGCCGGCGCCATGGACGGACTGCAGCTCGATAGGCGCCTCGACGACCGCATCGGCCGCGACCGACACGGCAAATCCGTCGCGCACGAAACTGCTGTTGATGCGTCCGACCGTGTCGTCCGCGCCGAAGGCGACGAGGCGCGCCGCGGCCGAGCCGTCGGCAAGCTTGCTGCGGAAAGGCTGGACATCGACACCGTCCGGTGCGCGGTTCTCCTGAGCGGTGCCCTGCAGCAGGGCAAACAGGCTCGAACCGGCGACAACGGGCGCGACTGCCGCGGCATCCGTCGCTACGACGTAATCCGGAACGGCGCGCAGGAGGTTCTTCAGGTCCGTGTAGTGCCACGCCTCGATCCGGCGTGTCGGCAGGCCGCCGCGCTTCAGCTCATCGAAGAGCCGGTCGCGGGCGGCGAGAACACCGCCGTCGCCCGGCAGTTCACCGATCTGGTGCGAATAGCTGTCGATCAGCTGGCTTTCCGCCGCCGTCAGTCGATTGGCTGCTTGCAGGGTCATCGTCAGGACTCCTTCCCGGCCGGTCAGGCCGCTTGCCCGATGATGTCGGCATAACCGCCGGCTTCCAGTTCGAGGGCCAGGTTCTTGTCCCCGGTCTTGACGATCTGCCCCTTGTAGAGGACGTGGACGGTGTCGGGCACGATGTAGTCGAGGAGCCGCTGGTAATGGGTGATGACGATCACCGCGCGATCCGGCGACTTCAGTGCGTTGACGCCGTCGGCGACGATCTTCAGCGCGTCGATGTCGAGGCCGCTGTCGGTCTCGTCGAGGATGCAGAGCTTCGGCTCCAAAAGCGCCATCTGCAGGATTTCGGCGCGCTTCTTCTCGCCGCCGGAGAAGCCGACGTTGAGCGGCCGCTTCAGCATGTCGGGGGCGATCTTCAGTTCGGCGGATGCTTCCTTCACCCGGCGCATGAATTCCGGCGTCGTCAGTTCCGGCTCGCCACGCGCCTTGCGCTGCTCGTTCATCGCCACCTTCAGGAACTGCATGGTGGCCACACCCGGAATTTCGACCGGATACTGGAAGGCGAGGAAAATGCCCTTTGCGGCGCGCTCTGCCGGGTCGAGCTCCAGGATGCTCTCGCCGTTGTAGAGGATGTCGCCCTCGGTGACCTCGTAGTCCTCGCGGCCCGACAGGATGTAGGAAAGCGTCGACTTGCCCGAGCCGTTCGGCCCCATGATCGCCGCCACTTCGCCGGCCTTGACGGTGAGATTCAGGCCGCGGATGATTTCGGTGCCGTCTTCGGCGATGCGGGCGTGCAGGTTTCTGATTTCAAGCATGTCTGTGTTCCTGTTCTTAGGGCGGTTCAAGGGCCGCCTGTCGATCCTTGGTGGCGTAATGCCGGAAGTTCCGTCATCCTCGGGCTGTCCCGAGGATCTACCTGTTCTTGGTCACACCGGTGTCGCATTCAGCCCTTCCGGCGGCAGATCCTGATCACCCCACGCTTCCCTCGAGCGAGATGTTGATCAGCTTCTGGGCTTCGACGGCGAATTCCATCGGCAGCTGCTGGATGACGTCGCGGACGAAGCCGTTGACGATCAGCGCGATCGCCTCCTCTTCGGGAATGCCACGCTGCATCGCGTAGAACTTCTGGTCCTCGGAGATCTTCGAGGTGGTCGCCTCGTGCTCGACCTTCGCCGTCGTGTTCTTGGCCTCGATGTAGGGCACGGTATGCGCGCCGCACTTGTCGCCGATCAGGAGCGAATCGCAATTGGTGAAGTTGCGCGCATTCTCGGCCTTGCGGTGGATCGACACCTGGCCGCGATACGTATTGTTCGAGCGGCCGGCGGAGATGCCCTTCGAGATGATGCGGCTCGACGTGTTCTTGCCGAGGTGCAGCATCTTGGTACCGCTGTCGACCTGCTGGTAGCCGTTGGAAACGGCGATCGAGTAGAACTCGCCGCGCGAACCGTCGCCACGCAGGATGCAGGACGGATATTTCCAGGTGATCGCCGAACCGGTCTCGACCTGCGTCCAGGAAATCTTGGAATTCTTGCCGCGGCAATCGCCACGCTTGGTGACGAAGTTGTAGATGCCGCCCTTGCCTTCCTTGTCGCCCGGATACCAGTTCTGGACGGTGGAATACTTGATCTCGGCATCATCGAGGGCAACGAGCTCGACGACCGCCGCATGCAGCTGGTTTTCGTCGCGCTGGGGTGCGGTGCAGCCTTCGAGATAGGAGACGTAGGCGCCTTCCTCGGCGATGATCAGCGTGCGCTCGAACTGGCCGGTGTTCTTCTCGTTGATGCGGAAATAGGTCGAAAGCTCCATCGGGCAGCGCACGCCCTTCGGCACGAAGACGAAGGAGCCGTCGGTGAAGACCGCGGAATTGAGCGTCGCATAGTAGTTGTCGGAGACCGGTACGACCGAACCGAGATAGGTACGGATGAGGTCAGGATGCTCGCGGATCGCCTCGGAGATCGACATGAAGATCACGCCGGCCTTCTTCAGCTCTTCCTTGAACGTAGTGACGACGGAGACGCTGTCGAACACGGCGTCGACGGCGATCTTGGACTTTTCCACTCCGGCCAGGATTTCCTGTTCCTTCAACGGAATGCCGAGCTTCTCATAGACCTTCAAAAGCTCCGGATCGACCTCGTCGAGGGATTTCGGGCCTTCCGCGGTCTTCGGAGCGGCATAGTAATAGATGTCGTTGAAGTCGATCTTCGGATAGTGGACGCGCGCCCAGGTCGGCTCCTCCATGGTGAGCCAGCGGCGATAGGCGTCGAGACGCCATTCCAGCATCCATTCCGGTTCGTTCTTCTTTGCGGAAATGAAACGGATGATATCCTCCGACAGGCCCTTCGGCGCCTTGTCGACTTCGATCATCGTCTCAAAACCGTACTTGTACTGATCCACATCGATCTGGCGGACCTGATCGATTGTTTCCTGTACGGCAGCCATGCTCGTTCTCCAATCTTGCCGGGTCCAAGGTCCGGCAGCTTGATAACGCAGAAGCGGAAACCGCCCCTTATGTAATTGTCAGAGGCGTGTATTTCACCCCTCACCGCAAGCGGAAATTTGACTTTCCGCAAGTTTATCCCGTGTCAGGCCGCCTCGCCGGCCATCTTGCGCCGCGATGCGACGCGCGAAAAGATGTCGATCGCCTGCTCGACCTCATCCGCTGTCGTCGACGGGCCGAGCGAGATGCGCAGCCCGCCTGTCTTCGCGTCATGCCCCATCGCCGTCAGCACGTGACTCTGCCCGACCTTGCCGGATGAGCA
>DATGWU010000777.1:0-5033 GCA_035299345.1 Rhizobium sp. | reverse complement strand
GCTGCCCGCGGCATCGACCTGCCGGGCCTCGAACTCGTCATTCACGCCGACCTGCCGACCAATTCCGAGACGCTGTTGCACCGCTCCGGCCGCACCGGCCGCGCCGGCAACAAGGGCATCTCCGCGCTGATCGTGCCGGTCAACCAGCGCCGCAAGGCCGAGCGCCTGCTGCAGGGCGCACGCATCACGCCGGTCTGGGCGAACCCGCCGTCCGCCGACGACGTCCTCGCCCGCGACGGCGAGCGCATTCTTGCCGACCAGGCCTTCGCCGACGCCGTGGCCGAGGACGAACAGCCGACGATCGCCGATCTTTTGGCGACCCACGGGGCGGAGAAGGTGGCTGCCGCCTTCCTCCGCACCTATCGTGCCGGCCGTTCCGCACCGGAAGATCTCATCCCCGTCAATCTCGAAGCGAGCAAGCAGCGCCGCGAGCCCGACTACGCCAACCCGTCGAGCGCCGCCACGAAGCCGCGCGGCGATTTCGGCCCGAGCGTCTGGTTCTCGCTCTCGGTCGGGCGGCGGCAGAATGCCGAGCCGCGTTGGCTGATCCCGATGCTCTGCCGCAACGGCAAGATCACCAAGAACGAGATCGGCGCCATCAAGATGCAGCCGGAAGAAACCTTCGTCGAAATCGCCCAGGACGGCCTCGACACCTTCCTGCAGGCGATCGGATCTGGCGGCGCACTGGAACGCGGGATTACGGTCCGGCAGCTTCCCGGCACGCCGGACTTCTCCGCACCGCCGAAGGAGCGAGCCCCGCGGCCGCCGCGCGAACGGGAAGAATTCGCACCCCGTGGCGAAAAACGGCCCTACGCCAAAAAGACCGAGGAAACCGGTCGCCGTCCGCGCCGTGACGACCTCTCGGCGGTGGATGCCGAGGTCTGGGCCGATGCTCCCGCACGGCCGAAACGCGAAGACGACCGCAGCGACCGCCCCGCACAGAAGCCCTACGCCAAGAAGGCGAAACCCGAATGGTCTGACCGGGCCTCCGACGATCGCAGGAGCGATCGGCCGAAGGGTGACGGGAAGACCTTTGCCGGCAAGAAAGATTTTTCCGGCAAGAAGGACTTCGCAGGAAAGCCGAAAGGCAAGTTCGGCGGAGCCGGCAGCGGCGCCCCGAAGAAGAGAAAGCCGAAAGGCTGACGGCTCCCGGCTCTCCGCACGGTTCTCTTCGTCCGGCAGTGCGCGCACTGCCGGAGGTTGTATTTACCGCGCCTTAAGCATGACCGCAGAGGCCGCCGCCGGAAGGACGTCGCGGAAGACGGTGTTAAGGGATGGTGCGCTATTTCCTTGCAGACATCTCCGGCTTGCCGCAGACAGTCAGCATCCCGGCAACCTGCAGCCGCCGCCTCCGCCTCCGGAATAGCCATTCTTAAGACGATACATCCACAAGAGCGCGTATGTTGATGAATTTATTGGAGCGTTGGCTGACACCGAACATCAGCCTGACCGACTTCAACGACCGCGTGATCGTGCTGCGATACGCGCTGCACCTCTCTGCCCGCATGGCTCTTGTCGCCTGGGTGATGATCGTATTCCTCCACCTGTCGTTCCACGCTCTGGGATTGTTGCCGTACTCCGTCTGGCAAGGCATCGCCATTGGCACGGTGATGGGCATCCCGCTCACTCTGGCCCTCGGCGTGCTCGCGACCATCGTCGTCGGACGTTCGATCACCGCGCTCGCAGATGCCCGGCTCGAATATCTCCGCCAGAGCCGCACCGACATGCTGTCTGGTCTCCCGAACCGGCGTGCCTTCACCGAGGAACTCACGGCGGACGAGCGCGGCGTTCTCCTGCTGCTCGACATCGACCGCTTCAAGCAGATCAACGACCGCTACGGCCATCTGGCCGGCGACGACGTCATCGTGGCGGTGGCCCATGAGCTCGCCGGGCTTGCCG
The DNA here is from genome assembly GCA_035299345.1 of Rhizobium sp. Lineage (GTDB taxonomy): Bacteria > Pseudomonadota > Alphaproteobacteria > Rhizobiales > Rhizobiaceae > Allorhizobium. The sequence continues at coordinate 3,134 of DATGWU010000777.1, read as the reverse complement.
GCGATCATCATCTCGTCGCCCGCATCGGCGGCGAGGAGTTCGCCGTGCTCTTCCGCGACATGGCGATGCAGGACGCCCGGCTGGCCGCCGACCGGGCGCGGTGCGCGATCGAAGCGCGAGTGATCTCCGCGGGAGGCCAGACGATCCGTGTCAGCGTCTCCGGCGGTCTTGCGATGATCGCGGCCGGACGCGACTACGCGGCCGCCTACTCCGCCGCGGACCGGGCGCTCTATCTCGCCAAGGGTTCGGGCCGCAACCGGATCGTCGACGAAGGCGAACTCGCCACGCTGGCGACCACGAACCCGCCAATGACGGAGCCATCCGCACAGGTGGGATGAAGTCCCTTTGGGCGTTACCCGCGCGGAGCCCTCACTCCGCGGCCGGAGCCACTTCGCGCATGTCCCGCTCCAGCATCTCGCCGTGCTTCTTCTTTGCCAGAAGTTCGCGCGCCTTGGCGTATTCCGGGTCGTTCCAGAACATCAGACACCCGTTGCAGCCGCGCCCGCAGCAGCCTTCGACGCCCTTGCGCGAGGTCTTGGAGCGCTTCTCCATCACGTCTTCTGAAATCGCTTCCTGCAGTTTCTTCACGCCGTTGCGGTAGGCGCCCTCGTAGACCGTCTGGCCGAGTTCGATCTTCTGCGCCACCTTGTCGACGCGCAGCCGCTGCCATTCTTCCTCGGTGAGCGGCGTCTCCTTGCGGATGATGGTGAAGGGCGGGAACTTGGCGATCAGGTCCTCGACCGTCTCGCGGTCGAAGGCGGTGAACGGAACGAGGATCGGCCGCTGCGGCCCGGCATTGACCGTTTCGAGCGCGACGTCCGGCGCATCGGCATGACGGAAGTCGTAGAGCCGCAGGAAGACGGTCTCGTCCGTCGACTTCGGCGGGATCAGCTCCAGCACGTCGCCGGCTTCGAGCTTGTTCTTCACCGAGACGACGAAGCCGTCCTCGCGGACCTCCTGGATGATGCCGGCGAACTCCCAGGTCCCGAAGGTCTTGGTGTTCTCGTAATTGTGCGCATAGTTCTGCAGCCGCCCCTCGTGGAAGGCGATGGTGAAGCCGCGGCTGCCGACGGTTTCCAGTTCGCGCATGTAGGGTTCCGGCGACCAGTTCTCGGGATCGGCATAGTAGTCGTCGATCGCCCGGCGATAGGTGCGCGCCACCGTCGCGACGTAATAGGGCGATTTGTTGCGGCCCTCGACCTTCAGGCTGTCGATGCCGAGCTTCAGATAGTCGTCGAGCTTCGGCATCAGGCACATATCCTTGGAATTGAGGATATAGGAACCGCGCGAATCCTCCTCGATCGGCATCAGCTCGCCGGGGCGAGCGCCCTCCTCCAGCACGAATTCGAAGAGCCCTTCGTTGTGTTCGTTGATTTCCAGTTCCTTGATGGTGCCATCGCGGAGGCGCAGATGCACCTTGTACTGCCAGCGGCAGGAATTGGCGCAATTGCCCTGGTTGGCGCCGCGCTCGGCCATGAAGTTGGAAAGCAGGCATCGCCCGGAATAGGTCATGCACATGGCGCCGTGGACGAAGGTTTCGAGCCGCACATCCGGACATTTCTCGCGGATCTCGGTGAGCTCGGAGAACGTCACCTCGCGCGCCAGCACGACGAGTTCGGCGCCCTGCTCCTTCCACGCATCGACCGTCAGCCACGAACAGACATTGGCCTGCGTCGAGACATGCAGCTTCAGCTCCGGCGCGTGCTTGCGCAGGTAATGGAAGACGCCGGGATCGGCGACGATGACGCCGTCCGGCTGCACATCCTTCAAGATCTCGACGTACTCGGCGACCTTCGGCACATCCTTGTTGTGGGTGAAGAGGTTCAGCGTCAGGTAGACGCGCACGCCATGCTCATGGGCGAAGCGAATGCCCTCCTTCACGTCGTCGAGCGAAAGCTGCGACTTGGTCCGGAGCGACATGTCGGGTGTGCCCATGTAGACGGCGTCCGCTCCGTAGAGCACGGCGACCTTCAACCGCTCGAGCGAGCCGGCGGGCATCAGGAGTTCGGAACGTCTGGCAATTGCTGTCATCGGATGGATCAACCTTCTCGCGCGCGCCCTTGGCCCGCAATCTGGCAGGCCTATACACCAGAAGCGGCCACGGGGCCAGCAAGACGCGACCCGTTCGCAGAAAACCCGCGTCCGTCAGCCCCCGATCAGGGCCAGCCACTCGTCTTCGTCCATCACCGCAACGCCGAGCTCGCGTGCCTTGTCGAGCTTGGAACCTGCGCCCGGCCCCGCGACAACATAGTCGGTCTTCTTCGACACAGAGCCGGCAACCTTGGCGCCGAGGCTTTCCGCCCTCGCCTTCGCCTCGTCACGGGTGAATTTTTCGAGCGAGCCGGTGAAGACGACGGTCTTGCCGGCGACCGGGCTTCCGGTGGCGACCGGCAGTTCGGCGGCAAGCGGCGTCACCTCCTCGAGCAGGCGCGAAACGACCTCCACATTGCGCGGCTCCTTGAAGAATTCGACGATCGAGGTCGCGACCACCTCGCCGATGCCCTCGACGGCGTTGAGCTCGTTCCAGGCGTCGCCGTGCATCGGCGCCGCCTCCTGCATCGCACGCTGGAACGCGTCGTAGGTGCCGTAGGAGCGCGCCAGCAGCTTGGCAGTCGTCTCGCCGACATGGCGGATACCGAGGGCGAAGATCAGCCGGTGGAGCGCGATTTCGCGCCGGCTGTTGATCGCCTCGAAGAGCTTCGTGACGCTCGTGCGCCCCCAGCCGTCACGATTCTCCAGCTTGTTCAGCGCCGCCTGCTGCCGCCCCTCCAGCGTGAAGATATCCGGCGCGGTCTTGATCTCGAGCGACGGGTCGCCGCAATCGAAGAAGAAATCGACCTGCTTGGTGCCGAGTCCCTCGATGTCGAAGGCGTTGCGCGAGACGAAGTGCTTCAGGTGCTCCTTCGCCTGCGCACTGCAGACGAAGCCTCCTGTGCAGCGGCGGACGGAATCCATCCGGCCGGTCTTCTCGTTGACCTCGCGCACCGCATGGCTGCCGCAGACCGGGCAGGTCTGCGGAAATTCATAAGACACGGCATCGTCCGGCCGCCGGTCGAGAACCACGTCGACGATCTGCGGGATGACGTCGCCCGCCCGTTGCACGATTACGGTGTCGCCCTCCCGGACGTCCTTTC
>DATGWU010000776.1:0-2907 GCA_035299345.1 Rhizobium sp. | reverse complement strand
CCGGAGGACATGCTTGTCGACGAGGTCGAGGCGCCGGCGGCACGGCCCGCCACCCCGGTCGAAAGCCATCCGGGTGCCGCCCAGATCGCCGCCTTCGCCGACATGCTCGCCAAGGCCGAGCGGCCGATGCTCGTCCTCGGCGGCACTCGCTGGAGCGAGGAGGCCGTCGCGGCGATCGAGGACTTTGCAGCTGCCTGGAAACTGCCGGTCGGCTGCTCCTTCCGCCGCCAGATGCTCTTCGATCATCTGCATCCGTCTTACGCCGGCGATGTCGGCATCGGCATCAATCCGGCGCTGGCGAAGGAGATCAAGGAGGCGGACCTCGTCGTCCTTCTCGGCGGGCGCTTCTCCGAAATGCCGTCCTCGAGCTACACCCTGCTCGACGTCCCCTACCCGTCGCAGACCCTCGTCCACGTCCATCCCGATCCGTCGGAACTCGGCCGCGTCTATCGCCCGGATCTGGCGATCTGCGCCGCGCCCGAGGATTTCGTCGCCGCGCTGAAGTCGGTTCAGGCTCCGCAATCGCCCATCTGGGCCGCCCGCACCGAAGCGATGCACGCCGCCTATCTTTCCTGGTCGACGCCGCCCGCGAGCGGCCCCGGCGCGGTCCACATGGGGCCGATCATGGAATGGCTGGAGGAAAACACCGCGAAGGACACGATCTTTACCAACGGCGCCGGCAACTACGCGACCTGGGTCCACCGCTTCCACCGCTTCCGCGCCTACAACACGCAGGCCGCCCCGACCTCCGGCTCGATGGGCTACGGGCTTCCGGCGGCCGTCGCCGCCAAGCAGCTCTTCCCCGGGCGCGAAGTCATCTGCTTTGCCGGAGACGGCTGCTTCATGATGCACGGCCAGGAATTCGCAACCGCGATCCGCTACAACCTGCCGATCATCGTCTGTCTGGTGAACAACGGCATTTACGGCACGATCCGCATGCATCAGGAGCGGGAATATCCGGGCCGCGTCAGCGCGACCGACCTCACCAATCCGGATTTCGCCGCCCTTGCCCGCGCCTATGGCGGCCATGGCGAAGTGGTGGAGAAGACCGAGGATTTCGCCCCCGCCTTCGAGCGCGCCCGCGCCTCCGGCAAGCCGGCGATCCTCGACATCAAGCTCGACCCGGAAGCGATCACACCCGCCCGCACGCTGACGCAGATCCGCAACAAGGCGTGAGGCGGACGCCAGTCGAGGAAAGCGGCCGGGATCGCCCCGCCGCAAGCCGAAGATGCCGGCGTTCTCGTCAGGCATCGTCAATGCACAGTCGGAGATCACAAGATGCGCGGGCGTTGTCGGCCGGCGCAAATCAGTCGCAAGACCGAAGCAAAAGTGGGAAGCTGAGGCGAGTCGCCGTAGCGGCTGTTCGTCTATGGAGAGAACAAGATGACTGACGTGACCGTTCTTGCATTTTCTCTTGTCGCCTTCATCGGGATCGCGACGCCCGGCCCCACCGTGCTGCTCGCCCTCACGAACGGGTCGCGTTTCGGCATGCGGCGTGCCTGCTTCGGCATGATCGGCGCAGTCTTGTCCGACTTTGTCCTGATCGGGGCGGTCGCCCTCGGGCTCGGCGCCCTGCTCGCAGCCTCTGAATTCTGGTTTACGGTCGTCAAATGGGTCGGTGTCGCCTATCTCGCCTTCCTCGGCGTCATGCTTCTGCGCTCCAGAGGAACGCTTGACGTATCCCTTCGCGCAGGCGGAGAGGATGGGGCCGGATCGGCGTGGTCACTCCTTCTCAAGAGCTTCCTCGTTGCCGTGACGAACCCGAAGGGATACCTCTTCTTTTCCGCCTTCCTGCCGCAGTTCATCAATCCCGCGGCACCCCAGAGCCAGCAATACCTGATACTTGCCCTTGTTTTCGCGGGCATCGATTTCCTGGTGATGTTCGGCTATGCCGCACTCGGATCGCAGGCTGTCAGGATGCTGCGCACGTCCGGAGCGCTCTGGCTCGACCGGATCTGCGGCGGCGCACTGCTGGTCCTCGCCGGCTCTCTGGCATTCTACCGGCGGGCAGGTTCGTAAGAGACCGCCGCGATCTTGCTGCCACGGCCGCCGGATGTCTGGCGTGCCGCTCGGCCATTTTCGACGTCGGCCTCTTGGCAGCGGGCGCGACCGCCCTATATCGATCTTGTCTGAAACAGGTTAGGTCGGTGCGGTTGGCCCGGCCCCCGCGAAAGCGGGTCCTTCCGTTGCCGCGGCAACGGCCCAAGACCTTCAAACGCGCGGGCATGGTGCCTGCGCCAACGAAAGGTGCTTGGTCATGCAGCAACGGATTTCCATCATCACCCTCGGCACCGCCGATCTCGCCCGCTCGCGCCACTTCTATGTCGAGGGCTTCGGCTGGTCGCCGGTCTTCGAAAACCCCGAGATCATCTTCTACCAGATGAACGGCTTCGTGCTCGGAACCTTCCGCAAGGATGCGCTGGAGGCCGACATGAACCGACGCGGCCTGCTCGCGCCGGGCGCCTTCTCGGTCGCGCACAATGTGCGGGAAAGAAAAGAGGTCGAACCGCTCCTGCAGCGGCTGGTCGATGCCGGCGGCACGCTCCTGCGGCCTGCCGACGAACCGCTCCACGGCGGCTTTCGCGGCTACGTCGCCGATCCCGACGACCATGCCTGGGAGATCGCCTGGAACCCGGCATGGGCGATCGACGCCAGGGGCTTCGTCACCTTCGGCCTCTGACCCGCAGACAGAACCCACGTGACGGCCCTCCCCGACGAAGAAACCCGGCGCCTTGCGGCGCCGGGTTCCGAAAATTCCAGCGAAGGGCCGGAGCTTACTTCGTCGCGGCTTCGTAGCGCTCCAGGACGTAATCCCAGTTGATCAGGTTGTCGACGAAGGCTTCGAGGTACTTCGGGCGCAGGTTGCGGTAGTCGATGTAGTAGGAGTGTTCCCACACGTCGACGCCG
>DATGWU010000775.1:0-3848 GCA_035299345.1 Rhizobium sp. | reverse complement strand
CGGCGTCGCTGCGCTCAGCCGAACGCTGATGGTCTGGCACTGGTCGGCGCTGCCGTCGGCTCGCACGCAAGGCGTCGCCGCCGCCGCAGGAATGCCGGAAAAGCCCGCCCTGCAGACGGCGCTCGTCAGCGGCACGCTCCTTACGGTCCTCTTCCTTCTGCCTGCCACGTCACTCTTCACGACGATCGTCACCCTGGCGACTGCCGCCCTCGCCGCTGCCGTCTTCACCTCCCTGACGAGGAAGAAGCTGCAGGGTCATACCGGCGATACGATCGGCGCGACGCAGCAGATCTGCGAGGCTGCCGCACTCATCGCCCTTGCGGTGAGTTCCTGACCGGACGATATAGAGGACGCACCACAAGGAACGCCGATGGAATCGCCCTGCATCCTCGTCTGCTCGATCGACATGAAGACCGGCTTCTGCTTCGGCTGCGGCCGGACCAAGGACGAGATCGCCCTCTGGACCTCCTATACGGATGCCGAGCGCCGGGAAATCATGACCACCCTCCCGGCGAGGCTCGAAACTGTCGAGCGGAAGCCGCGCCGCGAAACCCGCCGCAGCCGCATGGCGCGGGAGCGCGAGAACGGCTGATGCGGCTTCTCGTCGTCTTTCTCATTCTCGGCTTCGGCCTGGTCGTCCTCCTGTTCACCAATGGCGGCGCCCGCAACTTCGGCATGGACAACGACAGCTTCGGCGAGATGATCCGCCTGCTGCCCTTCGCGTTGCTGCTCTCCGTCGGCATCCTGGCAAGCCGACGAAGCCTCGGCGAAACGGTACGCCAGATGGCGCTGTGGCTGCTCATCATTCTGGCACTGGTCACGGCCTACCTCTATCGCGGCGAACTCCGCTCCGTCGGCGAGCGGCTGCTGGCCGGCCTCATCCCCGGCCGGGCCGTGGTGGTGACGGCGAGCGACGGTGAGGCCGAGGTGGTGCTACACAAATCCCTCGGCGGCCATTTCGTGACGAGCGTCGATGTCGACGGCGTATCCGTGTCGATGGTCGTCGACACGGGTGCGAGTGCGGTCGCCCTGAGCTACGAGGATGCCGTGCGGATCGGCATCGATCCGGCGCGCCTGAGCTTCACCCGCACGATCCTGACGGCGAACGGTCGCGCCATGGCCGCTCCGGCGCGGCTCCGTCAGGTGGCGATTGGACCGATCCTACGCACAGACGTAGAAGGACTGGTGGTCGAGGAAGGCAAGCTCGACCAGAGCCTGCTCGGCATGAGCTTCCTGTCCACCCTGCAGTCGCTGCAGATGCGGTCGGACGAACTGCGCCTCAGGGACTGATCCGGCCTTTCGTCATCAGTTGCGAAGCTTGTACCCCGTTCTGAACATCCAGGAGAGAAAGCCGAGACAGAGCCCGAGGAAGGCGCTGATCATCAGGATGCTGATGAGCGGCTCAACGTCTGCTATCTCGAAGAAGCTCCAGCGGAAGCCGCTCACGAGGTAGAGAACCGGATTGAAATGGCTGACCGTCTGCCAGAACGGCGGCAGGACCTCGACCGAATAGAAGGTACCGCCGAGAAAGATGAGCGGCGGAACCACGAGCATGGGCACGAGGCTCAACTGCTCGAAATTCTTCGCCCATATGCCGATAATGAAGCCGGCGAGGCTGAAGGTGACGGCGGTCATCAGCATGAAGAACAGCATGAGGAACGGGTGCGCGATCGAGAGATCGACGAAGAAGGCGGCCGTCGCCAGGATGATGAGCCCGATGATCATGCCCTTGGTGGTCGCCGCCCCGACATAGCCGATCAGCACCTCCGTCATCGCAACCGGAGACGAGAGAACCTCGTAGATCGTTCCGGTGAACTTCGGGAAATAGATGCCGCTCGATCCGTTCGCGACGCACTGCGAGATCAGCGTCAGCATGATGAGGCCGGGCGTGATGAAGGCGCCATAGGCGACCCCGCCGATCTCCTGCATGCGCGAGCCGACGGCCGCGCCGAAGACGATAAAGTAAAGCGCGGTGGATACGACTGGCGACACCACGCTCTGCAGCAGAGTCCGGCGGGTACGCGCCATTTCGTAGAAGTAGATCGCCTTGATCGCCTCGACATTCATGCCTTTTCTCCGATGAGCGAAACGAAGATATCCTCAAGCGACGATTGCCGCGTCGACAGGTCGGCAAACCGGACACCCGCCGCGTCGATGGCGGAGAGCAGGCCGGTGATGCCACCGTGATTGGTCTGCCGGTCGTAATCGTAGATGAGTTGCGTTCCTTCGGGCGAAAGCTCGAGCTGCCAGGCCGCGAGATGGGCCGGTACGGCGTCGATGGGCTCGACGAGATCGATGGCGAGCTGTTTGCGCCCGAGCTTCCGCATCAGCGTATTCTTGTCCTCGACCAGCAGCAGTTCGCCGTGATTGATGATGCCGATGCGGTCGGCGATCTCCTCCGCCTCCTCGATATAGTGCGTCGTCAGGATCACCGTCACGCCGCCTGCACGCAGCCGCGAGACGAGCTGCCACATGTCCTTGCGCAGGTTGACGTCAACGCCTGCCGTCGGCTCGTCGAGAAAGAGAAGCCGCGGTTGGTGCGCCAGTGCCTTTGCGATCAGCACACGCCGTTTCATTCCGCCGGAGAGTTCGCGCAGTGCGTTGTCGCGCTTGTCCCACAGCGACAGCTCGCGGAGGATGCTCTCGATGTAGGCGGGATCCGGCTTCTTACCGTGCAGGCCCCGCGAAAAGCTCACCGTGTTGAACACGGTTTCGAAGAGATCGGTCGTCAGTTCCTGCGGGACGAGGCCGATGATCGACCGCGTCTTGCGAAATTCGCTGACGACGTCGTGACCGGCCACCAGCACCTGGCCACCGCTCGGATTGGCGATGCCGCAGGCGATCGAGATCAGCGTCGTCTTGCCGGCCCCGTTCGGGCCGAGGAGGGCGATGATCTCCCCTTCGGAAATGTCGAGCGAGACACCTTTGAGGGCCTCGAAACCGTTGGCATAGGTCTTCTTGAGATCACGAATGGAAAGGATCGGAGACATGGGGGAAGAAGCTCCTGGAGGATCGTGAACCCTCTATATAGAAACCGCAAGTCAGGATACCACCCCACCCTCTGCGCTACTTGTCTATCCGTTTCGCTCCTGCCGGCTTTCAGGTCCCGACAGGCTTCAGTGTCAGTTCCTGGAGGATGGCGAGCTCGGAATAGACGCGATTCCGGCCATAGCGCTTGGCGAGATAGAGGAACTGGTCCGCGGCGTTGAGGTAGTTGCTGAAGTTTTCCTGCCCCTCGACCTGTGCCACGCCGATGGACGCGGTCACGCCTAGGTCGGCGTCGTCGAGCGCGACCCTGACGTCGGCGATCTCGTGGCGCAGCATCTCGCAGAAATCGCTCGCTTGCTGGATGTCCATGCCGACCAGCAGGATCCCGAATTCCTCGCCGCCGAGGCGGGCGAGCATGTGGTCCGTGTCGTCGAGCGTCTCCCGCAGGCGCGTTGCGACCGCCTTCAGCACCCGGTCGCCGATCTCGTGTCCGTAGGTGTCGTTCAGCCGCTTGAAGTGGTCGATGTCGAGCATTGCCATGCTGCAGGGCTCGTCACGGTCGAGACAAGAGGCGACGATCGCCGGTCCCTCGTCGAAGAAATGGCGCCGGTTGCGCAGCCCCGTCAGATAGTCGCTGAAGGCTGCCAGCCGCAATTGCCGGATCTGCGACAGCGTCTCGACATTGTGCCCGATGCGGCACTGCAACTCCTCGACCACGAAGGGCCGGTAGACGAAATCATTGGCGCCGGCCTTGAGAAAGCTCGCCGAGAGCAGCCGGTCTGCCGAAGAGGAGATACCGATGATCCGGACCCGGTCGGACGTATGCACCCGCCGAATGCGACGCGTCAGTTCATAGCCGT
>DATGWU010000774.1:0-3458 GCA_035299345.1 Rhizobium sp. | reverse complement strand
GCTGCCGAAGTCGGTGCAGATCCCCGGCGTCGACCTTTCGACGGTCTGCGGGGTGCCGGACGATTGCTGGATCTTCGACAACGGCAAGGACTTCAGCGGGAAGACGATCGAAGGGACCATGCGCGACGAGGAAGGCCGGCTGCGGCTCCTCGATCGGCGGATGCTGCAGCGCGCGCTGGTGGATGCCGCGGAGGAAATGGGCGACAGCCGGCTGGAGCCGGTCGTGTACGGGTTGATGATTGAGACCGAGGCGAAGGTTCGCCGGGCGCTGCCGTACAATGCGAAGGCGAAGATCGTCGAGCGCACGTTCCGCGACATCAGCGAGGGCTTTGACTGCATCTGCCCGGGGTACGTCGGGAACGAGCCGGCGAAGCGGACCAGCCACATCGACGACGCGAGGAAGAAACACGCGGCGCTCTGGAAGGCCGGGCACGACCGCAAGGACATCGCGAAGGCGACGGGCTTCCTCCTGATCGAGGACTACTCGGCCCGGCTGCAGACTTGGTTGTGGAGTGTCTACTCGCTCCGCGTCAGCCAGGCACAGGGGCTTGAGCACGACGGCCGTATGTGGTCGGCGCTCGATCTCTGGAACCGTCTGGCGCCGGCGCGGCGCGTGCCTTCGGAGGAATCGCTGCAGCGGCTTTCGATGGTGCCTGCGGACGGCATGATCCGCCGCGGCGGGACGATCCAGTTCGAGAAGCGCATTTACCAGGCGGCGGAGCTCGTCGCGTGGTCTGGCCAGAAGGCCACCTTCCTTTATTCGCCGCTTGAGCGGGGCTCGATCGTGGTGCTCGGCCTGGCCGGCGAGCAGCCGTGGGCAGAGAGCCTGCGGGTGCATGAAGCGGCGCGCGTGGCGGCGAACGGCACGCACGAAGAGGTGACGGCCGCGATGCGCGAGAACGGCGAAACCCGAAGCGAGGAACGCCGGCGCGTGAAGGCGCTCGGCGCGGGCGAGGTGCCGGACGTCCTCGGCGCGATGATGCAGAACCAGACAAACGGGAAGCTGGAGCGTGGCTCTGTCGTCGTCGAGGCGGGGCGCGCGCCAGTGGAGATCGTTTCCATGGCGCCGCCGGTGAAGGACACGGCGGCGACGGCCGGGGCGACGTCTGCGCGCAGGGTGGGTCCGGAGATCGAGGACGGCGAGCCGGTGTTCCGGAGCGCCAGGGAACGGGCCGAGTGGGAAGCGCGGCAGCGGAGGGCGGAAGCCACCGGGTAGCAGCAGGGGAAAAGCACCACGAAGTCACCAGGGCACGAAGGTTCACAAAGGAAGGCAAGGTATGGAACGGCACGACTGGATTCGCGAAGTGGAATCGCTCGAAGGGGAGGAAGTGGTGGTCAAGACGACCGGCTTCGTCCTTCGGGGCGTGCTGAACCAGGTCGTCGAGAACTGCCTCTGGATCGGTCCGGGGCCACAGTGGGAACGCCACCGTTCCGGGCTGGTGGATGAGGAAGAGCGGGCTACCGAGACCGCAATCCTGCGCCACCGGGTTCTGTCTGTGCGCCTCGCGCGTGAGGTGCCTGCGAAGGAAGGAGGGTTCGCCGACTAACAGCGATTTTGAAGGAAACCCGGCCGGGGTGTCGGGGCTGTTGCAGGACCAAATCATGGAGGTTGCAGGAAATGTCAGACGAAGTCATCAACGTAGCAGAAGCAGAAATTCTCGCCTGGGCGAAGGATCAGGTGGAGCGCGAAAACTATACCGTTCGGTCGCTCAGCGAAGCGATCGGCGAGAAAAACAACGCCACGCTAAGCCGCCTGTTGAGCGGCAAGGCAGACGAGGATCCGACGCAGGTCAGCGATGTCGCGCGCGGGCGGATCGTCCATGGGATTCGCCGTCTCATGGAGAGGCTCGGGCTCCTGATGGAGGACCCGGACTATCTGGAGGACGCCGCGCGCCTCATCCTGCGCTGGCCGGTGCGGAAGGCGGAGCGGGAGTCGGACCCGATCGAGTTCTTCCGTTCGCTGTACGAAGAGGAAGGTTGGTCGCTGCGAGCCATCGGACGCGAGGTCGGTTACGAAGGAAGCGTCGTCTCGAAGGTTCTCTCGGGGAAGTACAACGGCGACATGGTCGCGATCGGCGAGGCGTTCACGGAGGGGCGCCGCCGGGTGCTCGGCCCGAGCATGGGGGCGATCATCAAGACGGCCGCGAGCGATGCGCTGGAGCAGGCGCTGCAGGAGAGCCTCGGCAGCGAGTACCTGACGGTTGTTTACGGCGAGCCGGGGACTGGAAAGACGGACACGATCCGGCGGTTCCACATGCGCGGCCAAGGGAAGAGCGGCGGTCACAAGACGATCCTCCTGACCACGTCCTATTTGATCTATTCGACGACTTTGCTGCGCCAGCTGGCGAGCGCGCTCGGTGTGGAGCCGAAGGGCTCGGCCGACGTGCTGCTGAGCCGCGTGGAAGAGAAGCTGATCGAGGACCGGCACCTGCTGATCTTCGACGAAGTCAATAACCTGGCTTCTCGCCCGAAGGCGGCGGTCGGCGTACTGAATCTGATCCGGCACCTCGTCGACGCGACGGCCTGCGGCGCCGTGCTCGTCGGCACTAAGAACCTGTTCGATATGATTACGGACCATCGCTACCGGTACGATCTGAACATGATCGCCTCGCGAATCGACCAGGTGGTTGAGCTTCCCACGGCCAGTCTGAAGGAAGTGCGCGCGCTGCTGATCTCACACTTTGGAGACCTCTCGGAGCAGGTCTGGACAACCTTCCTGGCTGGCCTGCGTGCCGAGAGCCGCACGGGTCGCCTGTCCCTTCGCAGGGTTGCTGTTTTCGTGAAGCAAGCGCGTCGCATCCAGTCGGTGAACGGGGCCGATGGAAAACCCCTGACGCCGCGCTTCGTCAAGATGGCCTGGGCGAACACGAAGCGCACGGACTGAGCGCGCGCGGGGTACTGCTGAGGATCTGCAACCGCATTGCCACCGATCGACAGCGAGGCCGAAGGCCGAAAGGAAGAGCACGATGGCAGGGCGCAAACGGGTGACCGGGAAGGGCCTGATTCAGAACTGGGATGAGGCGGATGCCGCGCTCCGGCGGCTGGCGGAGATCGAGCGCCAGCGTCAGGGGAAGGAAAACGCCATGAACGGCTGGATCAATGAAGTGAAGGAGAAGTACCAGCAGGAGGTTTCGCCACTTCTCGAAGAGACGAAGCAGCTGGAGGGCGAACTTCGCCGCTTCTGCGAGGAGCGCCGTGCTGACTTCGAGGGCGCGCAGTCGCTGAAGCTGCACTTCGGCACGGTGTCGTTCCGCCGCGGCCGCGGGATCACGCTGCACAACACGGAGTCGACGCTGGCGGCGATCAGGAAGCTGTACGGTCCGAAGGCAACCCAGTTCATCCGCGTGAAGGAGGAACTGAATCGCGAGGCTCTGGAGGGGATGACCGACGAGGAACTTCAGACGGTCGGCTGCTCGCGGAAGACGAAGGAAACCTTCGGGTATGAGATCGACTGGGAG
>DATGWU010000773.1:0-3150 GCA_035299345.1 Rhizobium sp. | reverse complement strand
GGTAGTTCGTCCGTCCTTTCAAGCGGTAAAGCGCAGCGAACTGCTATTCTTCGCGCGATGTCGCTGCGCCACACACAAAAAGTCGCGGACGCAACAGGCGCGACGCGGTCGGCGAGGCGCCGGCACGAGATCGGCTATCCGCTGTCCCTCGCCGATCGCGTCACCAGCAGCAGAAGCCGCCGTCCACCAGCAGATCGACGCCGGTCACGAAGCTCGCCGCGTCGGAGAGCAGGAAGACGGCCGGGCCGACCATCTCGTCGACCGTCGCCATGCGCTGCATCGGGGTCTGTTCCTCGAAGAGCTTCGTCTGGTGCACCATCTCCGGCCGCGTGTTCATCGGGGTGGCAGTATAGCCGGGGCTGATCGTGTTCACGCGAATGCCGCGGCCGACCCATTCCATGGCCATAGACTTCGACATGTGGATGACGCCGGCCTTGGAGGCGTTGTAGTGGCACTGGCTAAGGCCGCGGTTAACGATCACGCCCGACATCGAGGCAATGTTGACGATCGATCCCCGTCCGTTCTTCAGCATCGCCCTGGCTTCCGCCTGGCAGGAGAGGAAGACACCCTTCAGGTTGATATCCATCATCGTCTGGAACTGGCTTTCCTCCATCTCCTCCGCCGGATTGGCGTTGGCAATGCCGGCGGCATTGACCGCGAGCGTGAGGGGGCCGAGCTCGGCCTCGGCGCGGGCGACCGCGTCGTTGAGGGCAGAGGACTGGGTCACGTCGGCCGCAATCCGGATGCTGCGGCGGCCCGTTCCGGCGATGAACTCCGCCGTCCGCGCCAGACCGTCGTCCGTCCGACGATCAAGCAGCGCGACGTCGGCTCCGCACTGGGCCAGGCCCATGGCGATACGTTGCCCGATGCCGCTACCCGCTCCCGTCACCAGCGCGACATTGCCGCCGAGGTCGAACAGTTTCGGTGCATTCAATGTGATGTCCGACATGACATTCTTTCCTTCTTCAAATCGTCGCCAGTTCCATGACCGAAACGTCGTTCGCGTCCTTGCGATCCAGAATACCGGCCTGCTTGCCTTGCGCCATGACCATGATGCGATTGGAGACGCCCAGCACCTCTTCGAGGTCCGAGCTGACGACGATCACGGCCACGCCCTCGCGGGCGAGATCCATGATCAAGTCGTAGATCGACGAGCGCGCGCCGACATCGATGCCGCGGGTCGGCTCGTCCAGCACCACCACCCTGGGCTTGCGCGCGAGCCACTTCGCAAGCACGACCTTCTGCTGGTTGCCGCCCGACAATTCGCCGGCGTCCTGCCTTCCACTGCCCTTGACGCCGAACTTGCGGATGTAGACGTCGGCGAACTGGCCGAGGCGACGCGAGCTCAGCCAGCCGCCGCGGGAGACTTCCTTCAAGTTGGCATAGCCGATGTTTTCCTGAATGGAATGTTCGAGCACCAGCCCCTGCAGCTTGCGGTCTTCCGGAACCAGGACGATGCCTTTCCTGATCGCCTCGCCGGGTGAGCGCGGCGTCACGACATTGCCGTCCAGGAGAACCTCGCCGCTCGCGATCGGGTCCGCCCCGGTGATGGCACGGACGAGTTCCGTGCGGCCGGCACCGACGAGCCCGGCAATCCCGAAGACCTCGCCCCTCCTGACCGAGAAGTTGATGTCGTTGAAGGTCCGGGCCGGCGCGCAGAGGTCGCGCACCTCCAGCATGACCTCGTCCTGCGGTGCGGGAATCGTCGGGAACATGCGCTCCAGCGAGCGGCCGACCATCGCCTCGACGATGGTGCGGACGGGGATGTCGCCACTGTCGAATTCCTGGACCTTGGCGCCGTCGCGCATGACCACGATCCGGTCTGCGATCTGGCGAATTTCCTCGAGCCTATGAGAGATATAGATGATGCCGACGCCGTCGGCCTTGAGGCGCTCGATCTGGCGAAACAGCAACTGCGTCTCTTCGCCGCCGAGAGCGGCCGTCGGCTCGTCGAGGATCAGAAGCTTCGCGTTGAGCGTCATCGCCTTGGCGATCTCGATCAGCTGCTGCTTGGCGGTCGAAAGACCTTCCACCAGCCGGCGCGGCGAGATGTCGAGCCCGAGGCGCTGAAGGCCTGCATGGGCACGTTCCTCCATCGCTTGCCGGTCCACGCGACCACCCTTCATCAGGTAGCGCCCGACGAAGACGTTCTCGGCGATCGACAGTTGTGGCAGGAGCTTCAGCTCCTGATGGATCATGCCGACGCCGGCATCCATCGCGGCGCGGGGGTTGGTCGGGGCGTAGGGCGCCCCGAGCCATGTCATGTCGCCAGCCGTCGCCTGGACGGCGCCGGAGATGATCCTCGACAAGGTCGATTTTCCGGCGCCGTTTTCGCCGAGTAACGCCACAACCTCTCCGGACCGGACATCGAGATCGATGCCGTGCAGCACCTCCATCGAGCCGTAGACCTTGCGGATCTTCCGGAGAGAGAGGATGGGTGCGGTGTCCTTGGCGGTCATGGCGCTGTCTTCCGATCGAGATCAGGGATGCTCGGCGACGTACTTGGCCGCGTTCTCCGGCGTCGTCAGGAAGCCCGGCAGCAGCTGTTCGGCCGGGAGCTTCTCGCCGGCTGCAAGCTTGATCGCGCTGTCGACTGCGAGGCGACCGATGCCGCGGACCTGCTGCGTCGCGGTGGCATCGAAGCCACCCTGGGCGAGGATCGGCAGAGCCGTCGTGTCGCCGTCGAAGCCGCCGATATAGACGCGCTGGGAGACACCGGACACCTTGACCGCCTGGGCGGCGCCGAGAGCGAGACCGTCAGCCTGGGCGAAGATCAGCGAAACCTCGGGGTTTGCCTGGAGCAGGTTCTGGCCGATGTTCAGGCCCTCGGCCTGCGACCACTGCTCGCTCCATTGTTCGGCGACGAGCTCGACACCGGCGTTTTCGCCGATCGCCTTCTGGCAGCCCTTCGTGCGCTCGACTTCCGGCGTCGTGCCCTTCTGGCCGTGGATCATGATCATGTTGCCCTTGCCGCCGGCAAGACCGATGATGTGCTTGCAGACCTCGTAGGCCGACGTGGCGTTGTCGGTCGCGATGAAGGTGTCACCCGGTGCCTCGTCCGCATTGCGGTCGACGTTGACGACCGGAATGCCGGCTTCCTTGGCGAGACGGGTCGGCACGGCCGCAGCCGCGGCACCCGCCGGGATGTAG
>DATGWU010000772.1:0-2545 GCA_035299345.1 Rhizobium sp. | reverse complement strand
CGAGACATCGGGCGGGCGCGTCACCGCGCGTCCCGTCGGACATTCCGGCGTCGGCATTGCCGGCGACCAGTTCGACGCCCGCATCATCGACCATCTCGTCGCGCCCGAGATCGGCAAGGGCAGCCGGTTTTCGAGCTTCGGCAAAGTGCTCGACGTGCCGAGCAACTATTACACCAGCTTTTCCCGCTGGAACCAGCTCTCGGTCTTCAAGACCTCGCGCGAATACGCCGACCTGAAGGGCCTCGTCCGCCAGGCGCTGGAGCCGGAAAAGCTCGAACTCTTCATCGATCTCGTCGAGCATGACGAGGGCTACCCGCTCTACCAGGCGGTCTCGGCGACCAAGATGGCGCTCTCTTCCGCCGAGGAGGCCGAGTTCCATTTTGCCCCGCTCGGCGCTGCCGGCCGCAAGACCGTGCGCCGCGCCGATTTCGAGAGCTGGATCGCCGATGACCTCGCCCGCATCGAAGGCGCGCTCGACGACGTCCTCACTTCGACCGGCACCTCCACGGGCGACATCGACAAGGTGTTCCTGACCGGCGGCACCTCCTTCGTCCCCGCCGTCCGGCGCATCTTCACCGAACACTTCGACGCCACCCGCATCGAGACCGGCGGCGAACTCGTCTCCATCGCCCACGGGCTGGCACTGATCGGCGAACGCGACGACATCGCGCAATGGGTGGCGTGAGGCCCACCCTCCCCTTGAGGCGGGGTTCGAAGAACGGGTTGAGACACGCGGTTCAACCCGGAGGACCGCAGGTCCGGGGTGGGTGATCCTCCAAGGATGCCTTCGCGTCACCCCCACCCGCGCGTTCCGCGCGACCTTCCCCCCTCAAGGGGGAGGTGAAACGGCCGCCGCGAGTCCTCTCCCCCTTGTGGGGGAGATGGCCGGCAGGTCAGAGGGGGTATGGCGGCAGCGTTTCCTTCCACCCCACACGAAACTCTTTGCTTCTGCCCGGCGCTCGACTAGAACAGGCCGATGATCACCGCCCGCGACATGACCGCCGCCGAGCTCGCCGCGCTTTTGCATTTCCATGCCGAGGCGGGCGTCGAGTGGCTGGTCGAGGAGACCCCGGTCGACCGGCTGGCGGAATTTGCGGCGGAACAGCAGTTGCGCCAGCGCCCCGCCGCAACGACGGCGGCAACGCCGGGCACCGCCGCACCCGAACGGCGGCGTCCGGAGGCGCCCCAACCGGCCCCGCGGCCGGCCGCCGCAGTTGCCATTCCCGACGAACACGCCGTCACCGAAGCGCGCTTCGCCGCCGAGAGCGCCCGCACGCTCGACGAGCTCAGGACCGCGGTCGAGGCCTTCGGCGGCTGCAACCTCAAGACCAACGCCCGCTCGACGGTCTTTGCCGCCGGCGACCCCGCCTCCGGCGTCATGGTGATCGGCCCGATGCCGAGCGGCGACGACGACCGCGAGGGGACGGCCTTCTCCGGCAAGGCCGGCTTCCTGCTCGACCGCATGCTCGCCGCGATCGGCCTTTCGCGCGAAACGATATTGCTCTCGACCGTCATTCCCTGGCGTCCACCGGGCGACCGGCCGCCGTCCGCGCCGGAAGCGGCGATCTGCCGGCCCTTCATCGAGCGGCAGATCGAGCTTGCGGAACCGAAGGCGGTGCTGCTCCTCGGCAACTTCACCGCCCGCTTCTTCTTCGGCGGCACCGGGACGATCCATACGATGCGCGGCGAATGGCGCGAGATCGCGTGTGGCAGCCACGCGGTGCCGGCGATCGCGACGCTGCATCCGCAGGAGCTCCTGACCGCCCCCGCCAGCAAGGCGCTCGCCTGGGCGGACCTGCAGGCCTTCCACGCCCGCCTCGACGGCTGAACCGCGCAATTTTTCGGCACTGGTAAACGAAACATGACGAAAGTCATGCAAATCGCGCATGGCAGTGCGGCAATCTGCGACATTGTCGAATCGATGTTGCAGTGCAATATTGCGGTTGGTGTCGTGGGAGGAACCGTTTAAGAAAGAGCCTCGTCATGACCATGCCCTGCCGCCCCATCCACAGCAGTTTCGAAACGCTCCGCCTTGCCGGCGAAAAGCTGGGCAGCGGCCACGGATATCACCGTTTCGGCTCCGCCACCCACGAGCAGTTGAGCGCAAGAGGCCTCGGCCGTTTCGGGCAGCTCGCCCGCCCCTCTGCGATCTTCACCGATTTCCGGGAACGCTGAGCCGGCGCGCTGCGCCGGCCGCATGGCTCCCTTCCGGTCTTGTGCATTGCACAACGAAGGCTCGTGCCGCAGGATCCGGACAAATTCGAAGACACGCGAAAAACGCAAAGGTTCATGCCATGAACGTCAGATTTCATCCGCTTCGCAGCTTCCGCCGGGCCGTCGCCCAGATCGGCACCGCCGTCCACGCCTCGGAAGAATACAGCCTCGCCCGGGCCGGTGGCGACGCGGAACGCCGGGCGCACCGCGACGTGAGCCCCGCCATCCTCAACATCCCGCTCTGAGACCACGCTCCGCCGTCGGGCGGTTCAGCGCTCCGTCGCGGCCGGGCGGATCTCTTCGGGGTCGCAGAGGTTGAGTTTGCGGCAGG
>DATGWU010000771.1:0-2988 GCA_035299345.1 Rhizobium sp. | reverse complement strand
ATCGACGTCGACGATCGTCAGGCCCTTGCCGTCTTCGGCCGGAGCGACGCTGATGCCCATGTTGGCGAGCGCCTGTTCGGTCGAAGGGGCGGAGTTGTCCGGCACGGAGCTGCCGCCCGAAGCCTGCTGGTCCTTCGGCAGTTCGCCGAGCTCGACCTTCATCGGCATCGATTTGCCTTCGCGCCAGATCGAAACGTCGACGGTGGTTCCGGGAGCGAAGGCGGCGATGCGCTTGGCGAGGTCGCGCGGATCCTTGACGGTTTCGCCATTGACGGCCGTCACCACGTCACCCTGCTTGATGCCCGCCTTCTCGCCCGGAGAACCGGCCTACGGGGCGACGACGAGGGCGCCGCTCGCCTCCGAAAGGCCGAGCGAGTCGGCGATATCCTTCGTCACCGGCTGGATCTGTACGCCGAGCCAGCCGCGTTCGACGGTACCCGACTTGATGAGTTCGTCCACGACGCCCTTGGCGACCGAGGCCGGAATTGCGAACGCGATGCCGACATTGCCGCCCGACGGCGAGAAGATCGCGGTGTTGATGCCGACCACTTCGCCGCTCAGGTTGAAGTCCGGACCGCCGGAATTACCGCGGTTCACCGCCGCGTCGATCTGGATGTAGTCGTCGTAGGGGCCGGAGCCGATGTCGCGGCCGCGGGCCGAGATGATGCCGGCCGTCACCGTACCGCCGAGGCCGAAGGGGTTGCCGACGGCGACGACCCAGTCGCCGACGCGCATGTTTTCCTCAGCGGCGAACTGCACGTAGGTGAACTTCTGCTTGGGGTTCTCGACCTTCAGCACCGCGAGGTCGGTACGTGCGTCGGTGCCGACGAGCTTGGCGTCGAGTTCCGTGCCATCGTTCATGACGACCGTGTAGGCGGCACCATCCTCGACGACGTGGTTGTTGGTGACGATGTAGCCGTCCTCGGAGATGAAGAAGCCGGAGCCCTGCGAGGTCGGGCGAAGCCGGCCTTCACCGCGCGGGCGGTTCGGCTTCTGGCCGGGGCGTGCGTCCGGGCCGGGCATGCCGAATTCCTTGAAGAAGCGCTTCAGCGGGTGGTCGTCCGGGAGATCTTCGAAGCCGCGGCCGCCGAAGCCGAACTGGAAGTTGCTTTCGTCCTGCGCCGTCTGGACGTTCGACTGTACGCGGACGGAGACGACGGCCGGGGAAACCGCCGAAACGACATCGGCGAAACTCGGCACCTGCGGGGCTTCGACGCGGACGGCCTCGGCATAGGCCGGAACGATCATCGCCGGCACGGAGCCCGCAACGATCACGGCGGCAAGACCTGCCGCCGTCGAATTGCGGAGCATCGTCTTGAGCTTGGAGCGTCCATTGCTGTTGAACATGTGACCTACCTTTTCTCTTTTCATCTGACTGTCGGCCGGAAGTCCGGCGTGAAGCGGTGGATGAGGAGAGATATAGGTCGGCGCACGTTACTGCGAACTGTACGGCAGATGAATTCTTGGTAATCTTCGGGAAGGGCCGACGAGATTTGGCGCCCCGCCGCACCGGGCGGAAAACCTCGCACCGACGCGCGGTCGACGCGACGCCGGAAAACGCTGTCGGAACAGGCAGATGCCGGGCCTTCGCTCCGGCTGCGACGGGAACGCCGCTCAGTCCTCGATCAGCGCCTTCAACCGTGCCTCTTCCTCGGGCGACAGCCTTTCCGGCGCCGGACGATGGCGGCCGCGCGAATAGACGAGTGCCGCAAACGCACCGATCACCAGCAGCACGGCGGGTGCGCCCCAGAGAACATAGGTTTTGGCCGAGACGCGCGGCTTCAAAAGCACGAACTCGCCGTAGCGCGACACCACGTAGTCGATGACCTGTTCGTCGCTGTCGCCGTCGACGATGCGCTGGCGCACGATGAGCCGGAGGTCGCGGGCGAGCTCGGCGTTGGAATCGTCGATCGACTGGTTCTGGCAGACGAGGCAGCGCAGCTGTCCCGAAAGATTGCGGGCGCGCTCCTCCAGCGCCGGATCGGCCAGCACCTCGTCCGGATTGACGGCGAAGGCGGGCAGCGGCGCGAAGACCGATAGCGCCAGGATAAGCGCCATCACGAGGCGTCGGAAGATGTTGACGGGATACCCCCCTCTGTCACTTCGTGACATCTCCCCCACAAGGGGGGAGATCGCCGGGGCTCCGGCCTCGGCATTTGCAGAAAAGGATGTGACGGCGCCGTCTGGCCGATCTCCCCCCTTGTGGGGGTTGAGGAGCGGCCGGCGAAGCCGGGCAATCGATCCAGTGAATCGATTGCAGCGACGAACGCCGGCAGGGCAGAGGGGGGTGAGCCCCGAGACCGAGTGATCGCGACTGCTCATTCCGCCGCCTCCAGCGCTACCTTGACCGGCTTCGTCCGCCGGGTCGGTGCGCCGACGCGCAGCCGCCGGTCGGAGAGCGAGACGAAGCCGCCCGCCATCATGATGAGGGCGCCGATCCAGATGCAGAGGATGAAGGGTTTCCACCAGATGCGCACGACGATGCCGCCGTCGGCCATCGGGTCGCCGAGCGAGACGTAGAGCTGGCTGGTGCCGAAGCTGCGGATGCCGGCCTCGGTGGTGGGCATCCGCCGCGCCGTGTAGAGACGCTTCGAGGACCACACCTCGCCCATCGCGACGCCGCCCTTGCCGAGCGTGAAATGCGCACGGTCCTCGGTGAAGTTCGGGCCCTTCGCCGCCATCATCCGGTCGAAGGTGACGGTATAGCCGCCCGCCTCCACGGTCATGCCGGGCTTCATCTCGGTCACCGTCTCCGTCTCGAAGGTCGTCACCGCGACGATGCCGAGCACCGTCACGCCGAAGCCGAGATGGGCAAGCGCCGTGCCGAAGGCAGAGCGCGGCAGGCCGGCGAGGCGCTGGAAGGCGACCGACACCGACACCTTGTTGAAACCGGCGCGGTACCAGAGGTCGGCGAACGCGCCGAAGACGATGAAGAAGCCGGCGGCGAGCCCGAAGACGGCGAGCACCGGGCCACCGTGCCGGATGTAG
>DATGWU010000770.1:0-5933 GCA_035299345.1 Rhizobium sp. | reverse complement strand
GGGCGGCGAGCGGGCGGAGAAGGCGGCCGGCCACCATGGTCGCAAGCTGGCCGAGAGCGTTCAGCCAGCCGAAGCGGCGCGCGCGACGACGGGTGATGTCGAGCTTCGATTCCGGGTCTTCGAGGATGACGTGGAGGTTCGGCCAGCGCGAGGCAAGGGCATTGATGACGACGGCGGGATTGGGGCCGCCGGCGGTCATCACCACCACGCGGGCGTCTTCAGTTCTCTCCGGCGGATTTGGCGTCATTCGGGACTCACAGGACGGGCGCGCACGGGCCGGCTCAGAAGACGAGGGCGAGTATAGCACCCGCCGTGAGGACCACAAAGCCGGCGAGCAACAGGGCGAGCAGGCCGACCAGGCAGCCGACCAGCACGCCGGGCCCGTCGCGTTCGGAATGGGCAAACCCGATGATCGCCAGCGCGAAGGCGGGCGGCCAGTTACCGAGCGGGATCGGCAGGATCACCACCACGGCAAGCAGAAGGATGTAAAGTCCGAGGATGCGCTCGGAGAAGCGACTACCGAGAAACCAGTGTCGCGGCCTGAACAGCCGCTCGGCGACGCGAAGCGACGGCACGAGTTTTTCGACGATCTTCTCAAAGGTGGAGCGGCGAAGGCCGTAGTCGCCGAGCCAGCGCGGGAGGATGACGCGGCCGTGCGGCGAGGCGATCATCTGCCAGGCGACGACGGCAAGCGGCAGGCCAAGCACGAGTGTCGCGCCCGGCGGCGCCGGCACGAGGTTGGGAAGGGCGAAGATCAGGAGAAAGGCGCCGAAGGAGCGATCCTGCAGGGCAATGGCGACGTCTCCAACGGTCGTGCGTTCATGCGGCGTCTCAGCCAGCCGCTCCAGCAGCAACGAGAGATGCTCCCCCGCTTCGCCTTCCTTGCTTCGGCCGAAAGCTGTCCTCACCGATTCCACTCCGTCCGCCATCCGCTCCGCTTCTCGCTTCCTGGAAGAAACCATCGTGCACGGAAAATGTTGCGGCCGAATTAAGGCGACGGTGGTGGCGACGCGTGGGCAGCGCCGCGTTTCCCGGCACTTCGCTCAACCTATCGGCGATCTTTCCGGCCACAGAAACAACCAGAATCGAGACTAGGATTATATTCCTCTGATGTCGAATGCTGCATCAGGGGCGATGAAAATGGGTCCTTCCGGGAGGTAGGACCGACAGAAGGAGATGCTGAAATGCCCTATTACAAGCGCGAAAGCGAAGTCCTGGTTCTCAGTGCCGCAACCACTTCCCCCGGCACCGGCTGGGTGGCAACGACCGTGCAGACTGCGATGAACTATGCCCGCACGAACGGGCTGACCCTGGTGCTGCTGAGCGGCATCTTCTCGACGGGTGCGCTGACCGTCGACACGGCCACCGGCGGCGGACAGAAGCTCACCATGCGGGCGGCCGTCGCGGGTGCGGCGACGCTGCGCTTCACCAGCGGCAGCCATCTTCTGCAGGTGAACGGCATCAACGACGTTCGGGTCTCGGGCGTGGTGTTCGACGGACAGAACGCCGCGATCAGCGACGGCTCGAACCAGGCGGGCCTCGTCCGCTTCCAGAACTGCACCGGCTTCCAGCTCACGGGCTGCAAGGTGACCCGCAGCACCAAGACCGGCGTTGTGGCGCTCGTCGGTGCGCAAGGCACGATCGCCGACTGTGCGATCGACAACTGTTCGGTCGGGGTGCTGGTCTACAACAGCCGCGTGACGGTGGCGCGCAACCGCATCACCACCTGCTCGAACAACGGCGTCTACGTCTGGCGCGAGCCGGCCGGCGGCGGTGTCGAATATGACGGGTCGACGATCATCGACAACATCATCGACGGTATCGCCACGGCGGGCGGAGGCACCGGCCAGAACGGCAACGGAATCGTGGTCTACCGGGCGGTCGGCGTGAAGGCGTCGGGCAACACGATTTCGAACGTGCAGTATTCCTGCATCCGCTTCAATGCCTCGGGTGCCGCGCAGATTACCGGCAACCACTGCGTTTCGGCGCGGGAATGCTCGATCTTCGTCGAGGCCACCGCTCCGGGCCTCAACCTCGACGGCGCGGTGGTCGCCGACAACATCATCGAGCAGGCGGGTGATGGCATCAAGGTCGTCAATCTCGGCCTCTACAGCGACGGTATCGCCCGGCGAATCGCGATCTCCTCGAACCACATCCGCCACATCACCAAGAACACGATCAACGATCCGGGCTATTCACCGACCATCTCGAATGCCTGCGGCATCCAGGTGGAGGGGCTCTGCGTGCTGACCGGCAACATGATCGAGGATGCCGCCGGATTCGGGATCGTGCTCGGCACCAACGAGGCGACCTACGACCTGCTGGCGACCGGCAACCTCGTCCATGCCTCCGTGACCGGCATCGGCTATTCGAACAACGGTTCGGCCGGCCGGATCTCGATCGTCGGCAATGTGGTGAGTGGTTCTACGAACGGTTCCATCGTTCCGGTGGCGTTCAACGGGGCGAATTTCTACCGCGTCGGGTCGACCGATGTCGCCAACACCGCCGACAGCCAGACCGGCAATGTCTATGTCGGCAACAACCGCGGCTATTGAGGCCGGTGCAGCAGGGCGGCCGGGGGCGGGGAAACCCGCCTCCGGAGCGCAGGAAGACCCGTGATTTTCACGTGGTGCTTTGCCTTGCTTTTACCCAAAGCCGGTGCAATGGACGCATTCTGAGATTCTTTCAGGTTTACAAAGGAGAGGTTTTTCTCGTGTCCTTCACCCGCATCTCCGCGGCCGCCCTGATCGGCCTTGCACTTCTTTCGCTTGCCGGCTGCGGCAATACGATCCGCGGCATGGGCCGCGACGTCGGCAATGCCGTCGACGCCACCCAGGATGCCGGCCGCAGCGTCGCCCATTCGGTCGATTGATCCCTTCTTTGTGGCAGAACCGGTGAACGGCGTCAGCCGGCCGTCTTCGGGGCGGAGAGCGCCTTCAGCTCGTGCTCCAGGTCGCCATAGCCGGTGAACCGGTATTCGTAAGCGAGGCCCAGCCGGGCTGCGGCTTCGCGCGCCTTGACCTGCAGTTCGGGATCTTCCTGCTGGGAGAGATAGACGAGCTTTTCGTAATTGCCGAAGTAGATGTCGCGGAGTTCCGGGTGGCGGTCGAGGCCGAGCGGCTCGATGACGAAGGCCTCGAACTGGCGGGCGAGAAAATCGGTGAGGAAGAAGGTGGTGACGTCGTCCTCGCGGGCGGCGAAGGCGTCGTTGCCGGAAAAGAACGAATAGCAGTGAGGGCCGGAGAGGCGTTCGACGCCCTCGCGGGCAAGAACAAGATCGAGGAGTCCGCCGGTGCCGCAATCGGCATAGGCGACGAAGACGCGGGCCGCACCCGCCGCGCGCGCCTCAGCGATCGCCTGTTCGACGCCCGGCGCAATCTTTTCCGGTGTCGCATGCCAGATCGCCGGAAGGCAGGTGAGCTCGATATGGTCGAGCCCGTTCATGCGGGCGACGGCGAGGATCTCGCGGGCAATGGCGCCGCAGGCGATCACGTGAACTTTTTGCCGCCCGCTGCGTTGGAGGGAGGCAGAGCCGACAACGTCATCACCATCGTTTACGGAGTTCTCGATCATGATTTTCAGGAAACTCGCAATCGCTACGGTTCTTCTCGCCTCGGGCGTCGCTCTTGCCGGCTGCGGCAACACCATTCGGGGGATGGGCAAGGACACGGCCAATGCCGTCGATGCGACCCAGGCGGCCGGACAGGATGTCGACAACGCCGCGAAGTAGGCCGGCGGAGGCGTTCCCATGTCACCGCAGTCCCTCGCGCGGTTGAGCGCCTATTATATGGTTGCCGCCCTGGTGGCGGCAAGCCTGTCGTCGGTCTGGCCCAATCCCGGCCGGCAGACGGAGCCGGCGGCGTTCACGGTGGTCGCCGGAGAATGGGACGCCGGCCGCTGAGGCGGCCGGCGCAGCAGTGCTTGAACGGTGCCGCCGATCGCGACCGCGATCAGGCGCGGGCGCCGAGGCTGTTGTGGCGGCGGGCGACGAACTCCTTGGCGGTTTCGACGGCTACCGCCGCGTCGCGACAATAGGCGTCCGCACCGACGGCCTTGCCGAATTCCTCGTTGAGCGGCGCGCCGCCGACGAGCACGACGTAGTCGTCGCGGATGCCCTTTTCCTTCATCGTGTCGATGACGACCTTCATGTAGGGCATGGTGGTGGTCAGAAGCGCCGACATGCCGAGGATATCGGGCTGTTCGCGTTCCAGCGCTTCGAGGTAGTTCTCGACGGGGTTGTTGATGCCGAGGTCGATCACGTCGAAGCCGGCGCCTTCCATCATCATGCCGACGAGGTTCTTGCCGATGTCGTGGATGTCGCCCTTGACGGTGCCAATCACCATCTTGCCCTGCTTCGGCGCACCGGTGGCGGCGAGCAGCGGGCGAAGGATGGTCATGCCGGCCTTCATGGCGTTGGCCGAAAGCAGCACTTCCGGCACGAAGAGGATGCCATCGCGGAAGTCGACGCCGACGATGCGCATGCCTTCGACGAGGGCCTTGGTCAGGACATCGTAGGGAGCCCATCCGCGATCGAGCAGGATACGGGTGGCTTCCTCGATCTCCTCCTTGAGGCCGTCATAAAGGTCGTCGTGCATCTGCTGCACGAGCTCGTCGTCGGACAGATCTTCAAGAATGATTTCGTCATCTGACATTGTATTGGTTCCCGCTTGCCTGAAACGCGATTCCGATTGCAGTTCGAGACTGCCTGTGATGCAGTTAAACCGCAATATAGCAGAAACCCCCTTTCGAATGCGACGTCGCGTACCGCGAAAAGCGACGGCGGCAACAAGGCCGATGCCGGTCCGGTGCCCGTCTCGCGCCGCGCGATGTCTGTCTCATGCAAGTGGTTGGCGCATTAAGAAAGGTTTCACGCCTCAAAACGAATAGCATAGCCGCGATAACGAGCGCCGCTCGGGCGCGAGAGTGAGGAAAAGACCATGGACGAGACGACAGAGCAGACGGGCGCCGCCGCCGGACGGCGTTCGCGGGGCGAGGGCCGCGGGGCGGCCGCACGCCGGGCATCGCGCGGAGGAGCGGGCGCGGGCCCGCAGATGCCCTATATCACCCGCAAAATCCCCGTCTACGAAGTGCTCGACGAGGAAGGCCTCGAGATCATCGAGCGCAATGCCGACATCATTCTCGAGGAGATCGGCATCGAGTTCCGCGACGACGCCGAGGCGCTCGACATGTGGAGGAAGGCCGGCGCCGATGTGAAGGGCGAGCGCGTGCATTTCCCCAAGGGGCTCTGCCGCGAACTCCTGAAGACGGCGCCCTCGCAATTCACCTGGCACGCCCGCAACCCGGAGCGCAGCGTCCAGATCGGCGGCAAGGCGACGGTCTTCGCGCCCGTCTACGGCTCGCCCTTCGTGCGCGACCTCGACGGTAACCGCCGCTATGCGACGCTCGAGGATTTCCGCAATCTGGTGAAGCTCGCCTATATGGCGCCGTCGATCCATTCGTCGGGCGGCACGGTCTGCGAGCCGGTCGACATCCCGGTGAACAAGCGTCACCTGGACATGGTCTACAGCCACATCAAATACTCCGACAAGCCGTTCATGGGCTCGGTCACCGCGCCGGAACGCGCTGAAGATTCGGTCGCCATGGCGAAGCTGGTCTTCGGCGACGAGTTCGTCGAGAACAATTGCGTGATGCTGAACCTCATCAACGCCAACTCGCCGATGGTCTTCGACGAGACGATGCTCGGCGCCGCCAAGGTCTATGCACGCCACAACCAGGCCTGCGTGCTCTCGCCGTTCATCCTGTCGGGTGCGATGAGCCCGGTCACGGTCGCCGGCACGCTCACGCAGATCCTCGCGGAAGTGCTCGCCGGCGCCTCCTTCACCCAGCTCGTGCGTCCCGGCGCGCCGGTGCTCTTCGGCACCTTCGCCGCCTCGATCTCGATGCAGTCGGGTGCGCCGACCTTCGGCACGCCG
>DATGWU010000769.1:0-3966 GCA_035299345.1 Rhizobium sp. | reverse complement strand
GGCGAGGTCGCGCAGCTGACCGGGCTCTCCGTCGAGGAGGTGATCCGCCGGCACACGGAAAGCGAATTCACGGTCGCCTTCTGCGGCTTTGCGCCGGGCTTCGGCTATCTGGTCGGCGGTAACCCGGCCTTGCAGGTGCCGCGGCGGCAAAGCCCGCGCACCCGCATCCCGGCAGGTTCCGTCGCGCTCGCCGGTGCCTTTTCGGGCGTCTATCCGCAGGCAAGCCCCGGCGGCTGGCAGATCATCGGCACGACGCCGGAAAAGATGTGGGACCTTTCCCGTAATCCGCCGGCACTCTTCCAGCCCGGCCACCGCGTGCGCTTCTTCGATCTCGAAAAGCGCGGGCTGACGACAGTCGTGGCGCCACCGTCGGCCTCGACGGAGAAAGTGCCGGACGCGGCGGAGGTCGGTCACGCGGCAACCTTGTTGAAAGTTCTTGCCGCGCCGATCCCCGCGCTCTTTCAGGATTTGGGCCGGTTCGGCCAGACGGGGCAGGGGGTCTCGGCGTCGGGCGCCCTCGACCAGGGCGCGCTGAAGGCCGCGAACCGGGTGGTCGGCAATCCACCCGGCTGGCCCTGCCTCGAAATCACCCTCGGCGGTTTCTCCTTCGAGGCCACCGGCCGCGCCGTCGTCGCCTTTGCCGGCGCGCCTTGCCCGATCCTTGTCCGCGACGCGGCGGGCCGGGAAATCGAGGCCGCTGGGTACCAGCCGATCGCGCTCGAACCCGGCGACGTCGTGACCCTCGGCCATCCGCCGGCCGGCATGCGCAGCTATCTCGCGGTGCGCGGCGGCTTTAGCGTCAAGCCGGTGCTCGGGAGCGTGGCGACCGACACGCTCGCCGTCGTCGGACCCGAGCCCGTCGGCGCAGGTTCGGTGCTTGCGCTTGCCGACGAGCGCGAGGGTCTGACAAGCGTTTCGCTCACCGAGACGCCGGCCTTTGCGGCACCGAAACCCGGAGAGATTGTGACGCTCGACGTCGTTCTCGGGCCGCGCACCGACTGGTTTACGGAAGCCGGTCTCGCGAGCCTCACCGGTCAGCTCTGGACGGTGACGCCGCAGTCGAGCCGCGTCGGCATCCGCCTTTCGGGAGACCAGCCGCTCGAGCGCAAGGACAGTGCCGAACTCCCGAGCGAAGGGACGGCAACCGGGGCGATCCAGGTGCCGCACAGCGGCCAACCGGTGCTCTTCCTCGCCGACCATCCGCTCACCGGCGGCTATCCGGTGATCGGCGCGGTCGCCGAATACCATCTCGATCTCGCCGGACAGATACCGGCCCATGCGAAGATAAGATTCCGGCCGCTCTCGCGCTTTGTCGAGATCACGCCGTCGACCGGCCGTACTGCCGCGGAAAGACAGTGAGGAGACACCCGATGAAAAAAGTCCTGATCGCCAACCGTGGCGAGATCGCCGTGCGGATCATCCGCGCCTGTCGCGACTACGGCCTGCAGTCGGTCGCCGTCTATGCCGATCCCGATATGGACGCGCTCTTCGTGCGGCTCGCCGACGAGGCCTACGGACTGTCCGGCACCCGGCCGGCGGAGACCTATCTCGACATCGAAAAACTGATCGCGATCGCCCGCCGCTCCGGTGCCGATGCGGTCCATCCGGGCTACGGCTTCCTCTCGGAGCGTGCAGAGTTTGCCCGCGCCGTGATCGAGGCCGGCCTCACCTGGATCGGTCCCGACCCGCAGGTCATCGAGGCGCTCGGCGACAAGGTCGAGGCCCGGCGGATCGCAACAAGTGTCGGCGCACCGCTCGTCGCCGGCAGCGATGGCCCCGTCTCCTCGGCGGCCGAGGTGCTTGCTTTCGCCGAGGTGCACGGCCTGCCGGTTGCCATCAAGGCCGCCCATGGCGGCGGCGGCCGTGGCATGAAGGTCGCCTGGAAGATGGAAGAAATCCCCGAGCTCTATGACTCCGCCGTCCGCGAGGCGACCGCCGCCTTCGGCCGCGGCGAATGCTTCCTCGAGCGCTTCCTCGACCGGCCGCGCCACGTCGAAGCGCAGGTGATCGCCGACAGGCACGGCAATGTCGTCGTGCTCGGAACCCGCGACTGCTCGCTGCAACGGCGCAACCAGAAGCTCGTCGAGGAGGCCCCGGCTCCGTTCCTAGCCGATGCCCAGCGTGACACGATCCACGCGGCTTCGCGCAGGATCTGTGCCGCGGCCGGCTATTCCGGTGCGGGCACGGTCGAGTTCCTGCTCGGCGTCGACGGCACGATCTCCTTCCTCGAGGTGAACACGCGCCTGCAGGTCGAACACCCGGTGACCGAAGAGACGACCGGTCTCGACCTCGTGGTCGAACAGTTCCGCATTGCCGAGGGCCTGCCGCTTCGCGTGACGGAGACGCCGGCGCCGCGCGGTCATGCGATCGAATTTCGCATCAATACCGAGGATCCGGGCCGCGGCTTCCTGCCGACGCCCGGCCGTATCGACGCTTTCGTGCCGCCGTCCGGTCCCGGCATTCGTCTCGACAGCGGCGTAGAGACCGGTTCTTCGATCCCCGGTGTCTTCGATTCGCTGGTAGCGAAGCTCATCGTTACCGGCGCGACGAGGGAAGAGGCGCTCAAACGCGCCCGCCGGGCGCTCGCCGAGTTCCGGATCGAAGGCGTGACGACGGTGCTCCCTTTCCATCGCGCCGCGATCGAGGCGGAGGATTTCGTCGGCGCGGACGGCTTCAAGGTCCATACCCGCTGGATCGAGAATGAATTCGCCGGACGGCTGGAAGCCGAACCCCGGCCGGAACCGGTCACCGAGCCAGCGCTCGTCCGTACGCATGTCGAGATCGACGGACGCCGGCACGAGCTTGCCCTTCCCGCACTGCTCTTCCAGGGATTTGCGGCAGCACCCGCCGGCGGAAACGCACCTCAGGCCATGCCGGCCGCGGACCCGGCCATCCTCTCGGCGCCGATCGCCGGGACGCTACAGGCCTGGAAGGTCGCCGACGGCGACACGGTGGAAAAGGGTGACCTGCTCGCCGTGATGGAAGCGATGAAGATGGAGACGCAGGTGATGGCGACGCGCAGCGGCGCCTTCCGCACGATCGCTGAGACCGGCAGCTATCTGGAAGCCGGCACCACCCTCGGCCGCTACGAGGAGTAGAAAGCAGGCGGAGGTCTGGGCCGCCCACTCCGATCTGGTCCATCGCGGCAAACAGTCTGGATCTTCGGCACGTCATTTCCGGGGTCGCTGATCGAATTGTACCAGGGCTCGGATCGATGTCGCAATTGATCTGGGACCATAGCTCAGAGATTTCAACATGATAGGAATATATCCTATGCGCTCGGCAAGCGCCTTGGGTCTCGAAAGCCGGTATCCAGTAAACGCCGGTCGACTCCATCGCCACGCTCGTGACGCCGCAGGATCTGAACCAGGCAACCAGATCATGCAGATCGTGGGTGAAGGTGTCGCAAGAGCGTGTCGGCATAAGATCGGTTCGTGATATGCGATCCGGTTCCGGAAGATGAGCAGATAGACGCGAGCGACGAACTTGGCGAACAGACCCGACAACGCGTCCATTACTTCCCGAGCTCGCCCAAGCTGTTGTTTGAAGATGAAAGATGTGCCCACGCCGGTCGGCGACAGCAGCGCATCTAGGATCGATCATGCTCCGTAAGCGACGCCCGGCGCTTGAAGCACCTCGCGAATGCCGGCGTCTTCGATTTCGGAGACATCCGACCCTATGGTTGCGTCAGGCGCTGGGTCCAGCAATGGCGGAGTAAAGCTGTAGATGAAGGTTCGGCTCATGCATCTGCCAGCTTATAAGCTGACCTGAGAAGAGCGATCGCCTCGTCACGGGTAAATGGTACGTTGAGAGCTTTCGGGTCGAGAGTTGCGTCGGCCTCAGCCAGATCAAGGAAGCGGCGCATATCGTCGCGAATTTGATCGGGCAAAGTGATCGATGAATCGCTTCGCAGAAGCTGGGTCAGGCGAAGCACATCATTGCGGTGCTTCTTGATGTTTTTGCTGT
>DATGWU010000768.1:0-10546 GCA_035299345.1 Rhizobium sp. | reverse complement strand
CCTGCCGCGCTCCACCTTCGAGGCGGTCCAGGCACTCGAAGGCGATGTCGGCGCGCGCTCGATCGTCGAAGGCTCGGGGCTTGCCGTCATCGATGTCGAACTCGGTGAGGCGGCCCACCTCGATGTCGATACGCCCGAGGCGGTGCTGGCCGCTGGCGGCTTGCTCAAAGGGTGAGAGAATGGAGAACGAAGCGCTCGAAGAGATCTTCCAGTCGCTCGGCCGCGTGACGATTCGGCGGATGTTCGGCGGCAAGGGTATCTATCACGACAGTCTGATCCTGGCGCTCGTCGTCGACGGCGAGCTTCTCCTGAAGGCCGACGAGGTGAGTGCTCCGCTCTTCGAGGATGCGGGTGCGCGCCGCTGGGTCTACAACGGCAAGGCGCGGAAAGACCCTGTCCGCATGCCCTACTGGTCGGTGCCGGATGCGGCCTACGACGATCCGGAGGAAATGGCGAAGTGGGTTCGGCTTGCCTATGAGGCGGCGCTCAGGGCACCGCCGGGGCGCAGTCAGCGCAAGTAGGGAAGAAGGGCCGCGGTGAATGCCGAAAGCGGTTGCGGCAGGTCGTCGAGGGGGAACCAGCCGATTTCAGCGATCTTGTCCGGCTCGGTCAGTTGTGCCTCTCCCTGCGCATCACTCGTCCGGTAGAGGAGCGAAATCCAGTGCTGGCGGTCGGCGTCGATGATCTGTTCAGTCGCGCAGACGAATTCGATTTCGCCGACCGAGAGGCCGGTTTCTTCCTCGGCCTCGCGTCTTGCGGCCTGTTCGGCGGGTTCGAGATGGTCGACCTTGCCGCCGACGATGTTCCAGAACCCGGCTTCCGGCGCCTTCAGCCGGCGGGCGAGCAGGAGCTTTCCGTCGCGCAGGATCGCGAGCCCGACGCCGACGCCCGGGAAATTGACGCCGGGCAGGCCCATCAGGCCTTGGCCTGGATCAGCATGAAGGCCGGGATGTCGTCGCCGAAGCCGACCGGAGTCGGGCCGTCGTCGCGATCGCGGTAATGGCTGCGGCGTTCGCGACGATCGTCGTTCGCCGGGTTCGGCGTCCTGCCGCCGCGGGCCGGACGCTCTGCGTGGCTCGGCCGCTCATCCTTTTTCCGCTCTGCCTTCACGCTTTCCGTCCTTGCTGGCGTCTCTTCGATATCCACGGCCACAGTCTGTTCGATCTTCTTTTCAGATTTGTGACCTGCGGCGTCGCGGCGACCGCGACCCTTGTCCTTCGACCCGCGGCGAACGCGCGATTCGTCGTGTTCGGCGGGCGGCGGCAGGGTGGTGAGATCGCCGTTCTGCCATTCGATCTTGGTGCCAATCAGCTTCTCGATGGCATCCAGATGCTTGGTGTCGGACCTGGTGACGATCGTGAACGCCTTGCCCGAACGTCCGGCGCGACCGGTGCGGCCGATGCGGTGGACATAGTCCTCGGCATGGATCGGAACGTCGAAGTTGAAGACGTGGCTGACGTCCGGGATATCGAGGCCGCGGGCGGCGACGTCCGAGGCGACGAGCAACGTGATCTGGTTGTCCTTGAAGCCCGCGAGCATGTTGGTGCGCGAGCGCTGGTCCATGTCACCGTGCAGAGCACCGACGGAGAAGCCGTGGCGTTCCAGCGAGCGGAAGAGGTCGGCGACATCCTTCTTGCGGTTGCAGAAGATGATCGCGTTCTTGAGGTCGTCCTGCTCGCGGATGAGGTTGCGCAGCACCTCCCGCTTCTCGTAGTCCTTGTTGTTCGAGGCGACGAGCCGCTGGGTCACCGTCTTCGCCGTCGACGACGGCGGGGCGACCTCGATCCGCTCCGGGTTCTGCAGGAAGCGGTCGGCCAGCTTCTGGATCTCCGGCGGCATTGTCGCCGAGAAGAACAGCGTCTGGCGGGTGAAGGGAATCATCTTTGCGATGCGCTCGATGTCGGGGATGAAGCCCATGTCGAGCATGCGGTCGGCCTCGTCGATGACGAGGATCTCGACGCCGGTCATCAGGAGCTTGCCGCGCTCGCAATGGTCGAGCAGGCGGCCGGGCGTGCAGATCAGCACGTCGGCGCCGCGTTCGAGCTTGCGGTCCTGTTCGTCGAAGGAGACGCCGCCGATCAGCAGGGCGACGTTGAGCTTGTGATTCTTGCCGTACTTCTCGAAGTTCTCGGCGACCTGCGCGGCGAGTTCGCGCGTCGGCTCGAGGATCAGCGTGCGCGGCATGCGGGCGCGGGCGCGGCCCTTTTCGAGCAGCGTCAGCATCGGCAGCACGAAGGAGGCGGTCTTGCCCGTCCCCGTCTGTGCGATACCACAGATGTCGCGGCGCTGCAGGGCGAAGGGAATGGCACCGGCCTGGATCGGGGTCGGGGTCGTGTAGCCGGCATCGGTGACGGCTGAAAGTACTTTTTGGCTCAGGCCAAGGTCAGAAAACGTGGTCAATGGGGGATCTGTTTCTGTTCCGGTTCTTGCGAACACAATTCGAACGCCTGCGAAGCGCCGGCGTCAACGTAAGCGCGGAATAGTGCCAAAATCCCCGAAAGTCAAGAAAACTGGACGATCTGTCGTAACAAAGGGTGAATGCAATCGCTCAACTGCCGCGGTGCGACATCATTACTGCCGCGCCGGCCATGGCAAGCACGCTTCCGGCCCCACGATTGACCGCCTTTACTATGCGCGGCGTCGTCAGCAAGCGGCGCGCCCGGTGCGCGAACCAGACATGCCCGCCGACCACCACGACCTCGACGAAGACGATTGCCGCGGCCAGTGAAAGATAGTCGGCCGGGCGGAAATCGGCGCCGACGAAGTTCGGCAGCAGGGCGAGGTAGAAGAGCGGCATTTTCGGATTGCCGAGGTTGAGCGCGACTGCCGTCAGACAGACGGCGACGAGGTCGCGCCGATGTTCGAGCGGTCGCGCCTCCGGGAGAGTAGGCTCGGCGGTCCACAGACGGATGCCCATGTACACGAGATAGGCGGCGCCTGCATAGCGGACGACCGTCATCAGCAGGCCCATCTCGCCGGCGATCATGGAAAGACCGAAGGCGGCGAGCGCAAGATAGATCAGGATGCCGATCACGGTGCCGATCCCGTAGGCGATACCCGAGGCGGGACCGGCGGAGACGGTACGCGCCATGATCGTCATGTTGTCGGGACCGGGGCTCGCAGCAAAGACGAAAAAGGCGGCGGCAAAGGCCAGGAGGGTGGTCGTGTCCACGCGCGTATTCCTCTCGTCTCGGTGGTCGAGCTATACTCTAGCGTGTAACGACCTCACGTCAATCGATCAGCGCGGAGAGCTTCAGCCCGGCATTGACGAAATGCATCGGATCGATCGGCGCACCGTTGCGGCGGACTTCGTAGTGGATGTGGGGACCGGTGGAGCGGCCGGTGCTGCCGGATTGGCCGATGACGTCTCCGGGCGCGATCTCGTCGCCGACCTTGACGATAATGCGCGACATGTGGCCGTAACGGGTGGTGAAGCCCATGCCGTGGTCGATCTCGACCATGTTGCCGTAACCGCCGACGGGGCCTGCCGTGATCACCTTGCCGCGGCCGGAGGCGCGGATCTCGCCGCCCACCGGGGAGCGGAAGTCGATCCCCGCATGGAGTGCAAGCCGGCCGAGGAACGGATCGCGGCGATTGCCGAACCCGCTCGTGATGTCGCGGCCGGGGGCCGGATTGCCGAAGGGCAGGTCTGTCGCCGTTTCGCGGGCCGTCTCGAGGCGGGCGAGCGCATTGTCGAGGCCGTCCAGCGAAGACTCGAAGGAGGTGGCGGGCTGCGGTGCGAGGTAAGGACCGCCGATCGCGTCGGCGGCGGCAGCGGGCGTTTCCTGATGCACGTTCACACCGCTGCGGGCGAGGATGGTCTCGATCTCGTCGGCAGTCTCGACGGCACCGTCGGTGAGGTCGCGAATGCGGTCGAACTGTTCCTGCTCGATGTCCTTCAGGGAGATCGTCACCCGCGAAAAGATGCGATCGGTGCGGTCTGCGACCGATTCGCCCGTCGGCGCGTAGCCGAGCGCGGCGATCTCCGTTCCCTGTGGTTCCGTTGCAGGCGTGCCGAGCAGGCTTTCGATCGCCTTGACACCGCCCGAGAGGCTGGCCTGCTTTGCGCCGATCACGGGTCGGGTGGCCGGTACGGGCGCTTCCGTGTCGAGGCCGGATTGTTCCGCCCGGTCGAGCAGGGCGCCGAGCCGTCCGTCACGGGAAGACAGTGCCATCTGCTGTTCGAGCAGCTTTTCGACTTTCTCCTCGACGACCTGCTGGTCGAGGAGTTGCCGGGAGGTCACGCGGTCGACCTGTGCGCGCAGCGCCGCGATGCGATCCTCGTAGACATGCTGCATACGCGCCTGCCGCGCCATGGAGGCGCCGATCAGGTTGTCGCGCATGACGAGATAGGTGGTGGCGCCGAGATAGCCGATCGCCATGACGCCGCAGAAGCAGAAGGCGACGGCCGCCATCCACGGCCGGACTGTCATGTGGCGGATCTTGTCGCCGCTTGCGAGAATGATGACGTGCTGGGTCCGGCGCTTTCCGAAGACGTGATGGCCTGCTCTTGCGGTCACGGGCTTTCCTCAACTGGGCCGGTCGGACGCCGCGCGAGACGTTCCTTCTCGCAACGGGAGAGCTGGAGCTTCTTCGGCTCCCGCTGGCTCGTCGCAATTAGACATTGTTAAGGTTAACAAAGACTTGAATTCGGTGGTCGCGGGAGGTGGCGGCCAGGCGTCAACCGCTGCTTGTCGAGGTCAGCGAACGGTAGAAGGACGGCGTCAGGCCGGCCTCGGCGCGGGCGAGATCGTTGAAGGGTGCCTTGAGCGCGCCGCGGAAGTTTGCGCGCACCAGATCCTGGAAGGTCCGCGCGGGATCTTTCCTTTCCCGAGCGCAGAGGAAACGGAACCACTTGGCGCCGATCGCCACGTGCCCCTTCTCGTCCTCGTAGATGACCCTCAGCACTTCGGCGCTCTCGATGTCCCCGGTCTCGCGCATCTTCTCCTGCAGCGAGGGGGTAACGTCCAGCCCTCGCGCCTCGAGGATGAGCGGGACCACGGCGAGCCTCGCCGTCAGGTCGTTGCGGGTCGAATGTGCCGCCTGCCAGAGACCGTCATGGGCCGGCATGTCGCCATAGTCGGCGCCGAGGGCGCGAAGGCGATCGCGTACCATGCCGAAATGCTTGGCCTCCTCGAACGCGACCTGCATCCAGCCGTCGAAGAAGGAATGCGGGACCGGTTCGGTCGCAAAGCGCGCCACGATGTCGAGGGCGAGATCGACGGCGTTGAGTTCGATATGGGCGAGCGCATGGAGGAGCGCGATCCGGCCCGGCAACGTGTGCAGCGAACGCTTCTCGACGGCCTTCGGCGGAACGAGCATCGGTCGTTCGGGACGACCGGGGCGATCGGGCAGTTCCGGGTCGAGCGGCGAGCGCAACGAGAGCCTGCGGGCATGCCAGCGGCGGGCGGTCTCCTGCGCGAGTGCGGTCTTGCGGTCGAGGTCGCTCGCGCTGATCGCGAGCGTCGCTCCGGCGCGCAGCGACCGGATCTCGTCGTATTCGCCCATCTCAGGCACCCTCGAACGCACCGACGGCATCAAGCACCTCTTGGGCGTGGCCCTTGACCTTCACCTTGTCCCAGACCCTGACGATGCGGCCGTCGGGGCCGATCAGGAACGTCGTGCGGACCACCCCCATGAAGGCGCGGCCATACATGCTCTTTTCGCGCCACACGCCGTATTCGGTCATCACTTTCGCGCCCTCGTCGGAGGCGAGTATGACGGTCAGTCCGTGCTTGGTGATGAACTTCTCGTGGCTCTTCACCGGGTCTGCGGACATACCGATGACGACGGCGCCCTTCTTCCCGAACTCTGGCGCGAGGGCGGTGAAGTCGATCGCCTCGGCGGTGCAGCCCGTGGTGTTGTCCTTCGGATAGAAGTAGAGAACGACTGGGCGCTCGGCGAAGTCCTTCAGCGACACGGTACCTCCGCCGTCGCGGGGGAGCTCGAAATCCGGTGCCAAGTCTCCAGGTACCAATTCCGCCATGGGATAACCTTTCTTTTGCCCGTTTTATGGATGAAATACGCGGCCATCGATATATAGTCCGCACGGCTGCAGTCCAACATCGGATTGCGTCGGGAGCGGGCAAACGGAGACAGTCGCCAGCACATGGGAGAAATCCGCGGCGAAAAGGTAAGGTTCAGCAAGAAAGACATCGTTCCCTTGCACGACCTGCCGTCTGCGCGCGCCGAGGATCCGCTGATCGTGCATTGTCCGGCACGATCCACATGGCTGGGCAGGACCGCGCGCTTCACATTCGGTCTGTTCCTGCTCGCCGCCGTCCTGTGCGGCGGGTTTTTCGTCGTGCTCGAAAGCGGAGCGCTCGATGCCACCTTCGCGGGCGGCGCGCAGCGCGTTCTGAACGGCGCGCTCGCCCCGCAATATCGCGCCGAAGTCTCCGGCACGGCGGTACGATTCTCAAAGGAATGGAAGGTCGCCGTCGAGGCGCGTGATGTTTCCGTGTACCGCCAGAGCGACGGGCTTGTCGCGGCGGAGACGGAAGCGGTCCGTCTCGTCATCGATCCGATTGCGCTGCTTTCCGGCCGGTTCTCGGTGAGTGAGATCGAGGCGGACGGCGTGTCCGTCGACGAATCGCTCTTCTCGTCCGGGCCGCCGCCCGACTTCGCCAAGTTGAGGGTCGATACCATCCCGACGCTGCTCGAGTCCGCGTTCGCGCAACTCGATCTGATGCAGGGCTTCATTTCAAAGGGCGGGCTCGATCGCATGCGTCTCGACGGCCTCGAGATCGCGATGGGCAAGGCGCGCGCCCGGCCGGTCCTGCTTTCGGTGCGCAACCTTGTGATGGAGCGCGGCGTGGACGCGTCGCTGACGATCGCCGGAACACTGGCGATCAACGGCTACGAAAGCCCGATTTCGGCGAAAGCGACGAATGCCGACGGGCTGACGCGGTCCTTCAGCGCGTGGATCGGCGACGTGCGCCTCACGCCGTTCCTGCTTCGGCGCGACTCGCACGGCGATCCCCGCCAGGGATATGACGGCTCCGCGGAGGTGACGATCTCCGCCAGGCGCGGAACCGCGACGGAGAAGCCGGCCGTTTCGATGATCGCGCAGACCAATGACGGTACGCTCTATCAGGACGGAAATCCGCAGGACGTGACGCGTGGAACGCTCAATTTCGCCTATGATTTCTCCAAGGACACGATCGAGGTCGCGTCCTCGCGCATCGATTTCGGGTCGATGGTCATGCCGATTTCCGGCGGATTGATCGACCTCGACCGCTTGCCGGGAAGCGAAGCGGCGGGACCGGGTATCGGCATCGACCTGCTCGTCGACCAGGGGCTGGCCAGCGTGCCGTCCGCCGGGGAGCAGCCTTTCCCCTTCTCCTTCAAGATCTTCGGGCGCTTCCTCTACGACACCGACGAGTTGCAGCTCGACACGTTG
The DNA here is from genome assembly GCA_035299345.1 of Rhizobium sp. GTDB lineage: Bacteria > Pseudomonadota > Alphaproteobacteria > Rhizobiales > Rhizobiaceae > Allorhizobium. The sequence continues at coordinate 3,144 of DATGWU010000768.1, read as the reverse complement.
AGCGTTTCGACGCCGATGGGGCAGATGACCGGATCGCTCCGGGCACGCTTCTTCGAAGGCGAGGGGCCGGAGATCAGCTTCGGCGCACGGTTTGCGAACATGCAGACCACGGTCATCAAACAGCTCTGGCCGTACTGGATCACCGACAAGCCGCGCCGATGGGTGCTCGCAAACATCTTCGGCGGAACGGTGACCGAGGGCTCGGTACAGGTCTTCATTCCGCGGGGCCGCATGTCGGTCGAGCCCCGGCCGCTGCACCTCGACGAGAACGAGTTGCAGATCAGTTTCGACATCGTCAACGCCCGGATGAACGTCACGGGGGATATCCCGCCGTTGCGCGACACCGATGCGCATTTCGAGCTCGCCGGGCCGAAGGTGACGACGATCATCAAGTCGGCAACCTCCTACTTCCCCTCTGGCCGCAGCGTGAAGGTCGAGGGCGGCGAGCTGGTTCTCGGCGAGATCTACACCAAACCGCTGATGGCGGATCTCAAGATCGCCGTCGCCGGTAGCGCGGACTCCGTCGCCGAACTGGTCTCGTTCCGCCCGATCAACGCCCTGAAGCGCGTTGGTTTCGAGGCCGCCGACTTCAAGGGAACGGTCAAGGGAACGGCAGAGGTGCGTCTCGGGCTGATATCCGAGCAGAACCCGCCCGAACCGGCGTGGAAAGCCCACCTTGATCTTGCCGGCGTCGATCTCGCAAAGCCTTTCTCCGGGCGGAAAATCGACAACCTGAATGCGGCTCTCGACGTCGATCCGCGGGCGGCTCACCTCGAAGGCAAGGCCGACATCGACGGCGTGCCGATGGAGCTTGCGGTTACCGAGCCCGTCGAGGACGATCCTGAGTTCCGCCGTGAGCGCCACGTCAAGGTGGTGCTCGACGACAAGGCAGGTGTCCGTCACTTTGCGCCGGGACTCGACCAGATCATCGACGGACCGGTCACGGTCGAGCTCGATCGCATCGACGAGAAGCGACAGGCGGTGAGCGCCGACCTTTCACGCGCGGCACTGACGATCCCGTGGCTCGGCTGGACCAAGGGAGCCGGGATCGCCGCCAAGGCGAAGTTCGAGGTCACCGATGGCGAGAAGCAGTCCGTCATCGACAAGTTCGTGCTCGATGGCGATGGTTTCGGCGTCAGCGGTGCGATGGCGGTCGGCAAGAACGGCCTCGTTTCCGCCGACCTCTCACGCGTCAGGCTGTCGCCGGGCGACGACTATTCGGTCGTGGTCCGCCAGGCCAAGGGCGGCTACCAGGTCGCGGTCAACGGCAAGTCGGCGGACGTCCGCTCGCTGATAGACCGGATGAAATCGCCGGGGGAAGGCGGGGACGGTGACGTCGGCGCCGATCCGAGCGTCCGCATCGACGGCAAGCTCGACCGCATGATCGGTTTCGGCGACGAGGCGCTTTCGAACGTGACGCTCGACTACGCGTCGCGCAGCGGCAAGCTCTCCGCGCTCGACTTCTCGGCCATCACCACGAGGGGCCAGGCCATTGTCGGGCAGATGCGCCGGCCGTCCGGCCTCGGCGAGATGTCGGTGACGAGTGGCGATGCGGGCGCCGTCGCGCGCTTTGCCAATCTCTACAGCCGGATGAACGGCGGGTTGCTGAACCTGAAGATGAAGGAGAACGCCAACGGCATCTGGAACGGTTCCGTCGACCTGCGCAATTTCAGCCTCGACAACGAGCAGCGCCTGCAGTCGATCGTCTCGACGCCCGCCGGGGCCGACGGGCGGAGCCTCAACAAGGCCGTCAAGCGGGACATCGACGTCAGTTCAGCACGCTTCCAGCGTGGCTTCGCGCGGCTGATCTACAGCGACGAGACACTGCGGATCGAAAACGGCGTCGTGCGCGGCGAGCAGGTCGGCGCGACCTTCCAGGGCCTCGTTCGCGACAGCCAGGGGCGGATGGACCTCACAGGCACTTTCATGCCGGCCTACGGGCTGAACCGCCTCTTTGCCGAACTGCCTGTGATCGGCATCCTGCTTGGCAACGGCCGCGACCGCGGCCTTCTCGGCATCACCTTCAAGCTCGCCGGCGCGACCGAGCAGCCGAAGCTCGTCGTCAATCCGCTGTCGATCATCGCGCCCGGCGTCTTCCGGCAGATCTTCGAATTCCGGTGAAAAAGAAAGCCGGCGCTTTCGGCGCCGGCTCGTGTGTGCAGTCTGGAAGCGGCCGGATCAGGCCGGGCGCACCAGAATATGCTTCTTCTTGCCGAGCGAGAGCTTGATCACGCCATCGGCCGTGACCTCGCCGGCGCCGACAGCCATGCGCTCGTCTGCGACCGGCTTGTCGTTGATGCGGACCGCGCCGCCCTGCACGTGGCGGCGAGCTTCGCCGTTGGAGGCGGCGAGACCCGCCCGGACGATCAGGCTGAGCAGGCCGACGCCGGCTTCGAGTTCGCCCGCGGGCACTTCGATCGACGGGAGATTGTCGGCGATCGCGCCTTCCTCGAAGGTCTTTCGGGCGGTTTCGGCGGCTTCCTCGGCCGCGGCACGGCCGTGCAGGATCGCGGTGACTTCGGTCGCGAGGATCTTCTTCACCTCGTTGATTTCCGACCCAGCGAGGCTCGAAAGGCGTCCGACCTCGCTCATCGGCAAGGTGGTGTAGAGCTTCAGGAAGCGCGGCACGTCCGCATCTTCGGTGTTGCGCCAGTACTGCCAGAAATCATAGGTCGACAGCATGTCCGCGTTGAGCCAGACGGCGCCTGTCGCCGACTTGCCCATCTTCGCGCCGGAAGAGGTGGTCAGCAGCGGCGAGGTCAGTGCGTAGAGCTGCGGCGTGCCCATGCGGTGGCCGAGATCGATGCCGTTGACGATGTTGCCCCACTGGTCGGAGCCGCCCATCTGCAGCCGGCAACCGTAGCGCTTGGCAAGTTCGACGAAGTCGTAGGCCTGCAGGATCATGTAGTTGAATTCGAGGAAGGACAGCGAATGTTCGCGCTCAAGCCGGGTCTTGACGCTGTCGAAGGACAGCATGCGGTTGACCGAGAAGTAGCGGCCGACGTCGCGGAGGAATTCGAGGTAGTTGATCGACCGCAGCCAGTCGGCATTGTTGGCCATGATGGCGTCGGTCGGCCCGTCGCCATAGCGCAGGATGCGCGAATAGACCTTCTTGATGCTCTCGATGTTGGTGGCGATGGTCTC
>DATGWU010000767.1:0-2041 GCA_035299345.1 Rhizobium sp. | reverse complement strand
GATAAAACGGCGGTTATCCAGCTTCACGTAGTCGCGGTCCTGCAGGACCTGCAGGATGGAAGCGTAGGTGGAGGGACGGCCGATACCCAGTTCCTCGAGACGCTTGACTAAACTTGCCTCGGTGAAGCGGGGCGGCGGCTGGGTGAAGTGCTGGTTCGGGGTGACTTCCTCCAGCTTTAGCGGGTCGCCTTCTTTCAGCGGCGGCAGGCGGCGTTCTTCGTCGGCCGCGTCGCGTTCCTCGTCTTCCATCTCTTCACGATACAGCTTCAGGAAGCCGTCGAAGGTGATGATGGAGCCGGTGGCGTGCAGAACAACTTTGCCGTCCTGATTGGCGATATCGACGGCGACCTGGTCCAGCACAGCGGATTCCATCTGGCAGGCGACGGCGCGCTTCCAGATGAGCTCGTACAGCCTTGCTTCGTCGTCGTCGAGATATTCGGAGACGGTTTCCGGCGAGCGGAAGATATCGGTCGGGCGGATGGCCTCGTGCGCTTCCTGCGCGTTTTTCACTTTCGATTTATACGCGCGCGGCGCTTCGGGCAGGTAAGTATCGCCGAATTTGTTCTTGATGAGCGTGCGGATGGTGCCGATGGCCTCGCCGCTCAGCGTCACGCCGTCCGTACGCATATAGGTGATCAGGCCGGTAAGCTCGCCGTTGATCTCGACACCTTCATAAAGCTTCTGCGCGGTGCGCATGGTCTTGGTGGCGGAGAAACGCAGCTTGCGCGACGCTTCCTGCTGCAGGGTAGAGGTGATGAAGGGAGGATACGGGTGGCGGCGTACCTGCTTTTTCTCGATCGACTTGACGGTGTAGCTGCCGCCCTTGATGCGGGACACGGCGGCTTCGGCGGTATCCTTGTTGCCGATGGTCATCTTCTCGATCTTCTTGCCATCCAGCAGGGCAAGGCGCGACGTGAAGGACTTGCCTTCCTTCGTCTGCATCAGCGCCTCGATCGACCAGTATTCTTCGGCCTTGAAGACCTCGATCTCCGCTTCGCGCTCGCAAATCAGGCGGAGCGCGACGGACTGCACGCGACCGGCCGAGCGGGAGCCGGGCAGCTTGCGCCACAGCACGGGAGAGAGCGTAAAGCCGACAAGGTAATCGAGAGCGCGGCGCGCCAGATAGGCGTCGACAAGGTTCTGGTCGATATCGCGCGCATGGGTGAAGGCCTCCTTCACCGCGGATTTGGTGATTTCGTTGAAGGTGACGCGGCGGATGATCACCTTGCCCGCGACATGCTTTTCCTTCAGGTATTCGCAGACATGCCACGAAATGGCTTCGCCCTCGCGGTCCGGGTCGGTCGCGAGATAGACGACATCGGCCTTTTTTGCGCGGGCGAGAATGTCGGAGAGGGGTTTGTGCGAACGCTCGCCGATTTCCCACTGCATCGCGAAATCGTTCGTCGGGTCCACCGAGCCGTTCTTCGCGGGCAGGTCGCGCACGTGGCCGAAGCTGGCGACGACCGAATAATCCGCGCCAAGATATTTGTTGATGGTCTTGGCCTTGGCAGGGGATTCGACGATGACGAGGTTGTTTGCAGACATGTTCATTTATCCAAAAGAGATGCGGGTCACGGTATCTTGTGCGTCAAGGCGTGCGTTCAGGCGGTTCATGCGGAGGTCCTTCGACACCGGATCGCCCGGGCGGATGACCCGGGCTTCAAAACCTTCGCGCGCAGCCTGCGCCTCGAAAGCTTGCCGGTTGAAAGGTTTGCCCACCATGTCGTTGAAAGCTTGCGACAGCGAAGGAATAGGGGGCATCTCGTTGAAAACTCCTGATACTCAAAAATCGACACTATAAATATATATAGTATCTAGATCAGGTTTAGCTTATTTCCCGCCTGCCGTTCAATACGTCCGGCAAGCTCCAATTCCATAATAACCATTAAAACATGCCCGATCGAGGCGTTACAGGCACGGATCAGGTCGTCGAGGCCGATGGGGGTGTAGCTAAGATTTTCCAGAATCTCTTTCCTCAGCTTGTCCGACGGTTCGGCTGTGGGTGGAGATTCGGGGCCAGATTGGGACATAGGGGCACCTG
>DATGWU010000766.1:0-4159 GCA_035299345.1 Rhizobium sp. | reverse complement strand
GGCACTGGCGCTTGGCATGGCAACGTGAACAGTTGATCTGCATGTCGCGGAAAAGGGCGCGGAAGCGAAGCTCGACCTCGGTCGGGTCGATGAGCAGTGCCCGCATCATCTCCGGCATCTCGTCGGCCGCGTGCGGCCCGGCCTTGGCGAGCTCGACGAGCTGTTCGGGCGATATGCCGCAGTCATGGGCGATGTCGCTGATGGTCTTCTCGTCGAGCGCGGCAATCATTTCGGCTTCGCTCGCGCCTTCCCAGCCTCTCGTGATCCATTCGACGATCCTGGCAAGCGGCCCGCGGGAATGGTCGTTCATTGTTTGACCCATGGCAAACCTCCGTCGTTTGTTGAGATGATCTGCCACGACGGTCGAGTTGCATTGATTTCGATCAACATTCGTCGACCTTGCCGCCTTGCGGGAAAGAAGAAATCGCGATTAACTCGCGCCGGCAGCCGTTGAGACTGACTGGATTCCAGAAAGGGAGGCTTGAATGCCTGACAGAAACCCGGGATTTTCGACTTTGGCGGTGCATGCGGGAGCGCAACCGGATCCTGCGACCGGCGCCCGGATCACCCCCATCTACCAGACGACGGCCTACGTCTTCAACGACGCGGACCATGCGGCAGCACTCTTCGGGCTGAAGCAGTTCGGCAATATCTATACTCGAATCATGAACCCCACACAGGCGGTTCTCGAAGAACGGGTGGCAGCGCTCGAAGGCGGAACCGCGGCTCTGGCGGTCGCCTCCGGTCACGCGGCGCAGATGCTCGTCTTCCACACCATCATGCAGCCGGGCGACAATTTCGTCGCGGCGCGAAAACTCTACGGTGGTTCGATCAACCAGTTCGGCCACGCCTTCAAGAGCTTCGGCTGGCAGGTCCGCTGGGCCGATCCCGCCGATCCTGAAACCTTCGAGGCGGAGATCGACGACCGCACGCGGGCGATCTTCATAGAGAGCCTCGCCAATCCGGGCGGCACCTTCGTCGATATCGCCGCTATCGCCGAGGTCGCGCGCAAGCACGGGCTGCCGCTGATCGTCGACAACACCATGGCGACGCCGTATCTCCTGCGACCGCTCGAGCACGGCGCCGACATCGTCGTCCACTCGGCGACCAAATTCCTCGGCGGGCACGGCAATTCCATGGGCGGCATCATCGTCGACGGCGGCACGTTCGACTGGTCGAAGTCCGGCAATTATCCGGCCCTGTCGGAGCCGCGCACCGAATATGGCGGCGTGGTCCTGCACCAGGCCTTTGGCAATTTCGCCTTCGCCATCGCCTGCCGCGTGCTCGGCCTGCGCGACCTCGGCCCGGCGATCGCCCCGATGAACGCCTTCCTGATCCTGACCGGGATCGAGACGCTGCCGCTGCGCATGCAGCGCCACTGCGACAATGCGCTGAAGGTCGCCACATGGCTGAAGCAGCATCCGAAGGTCGCGTGGGTGAACTATGCCGGCCTCGACAGCGACCCGAACCATGCGCTCCAGCAGCGCTATTCGCCGAAGGGGGCGGGCGCCGTCTTCACCTTCGGCGTCAGGGGTGGTTACGTCGCCGGCAAGGCGCTGGTCGAGGGGCTGCAACTCTTCTCCCATCTCGCGAATATCGGCGACACCCGCTCGCTGGTCATCCATCCGGCCTCCACGACCCATGCCCAGCTCACCGAAGCGCAGCAGATCGCCGCCGGTGCCGGGCCGGACGTGGTGCGGCTCTCGATCGGCATTGAGGATGCGGCCGACATCATCGCCGACCTTGAGCAGTCGCTCGCCAAGGTCTGACAGGCAGCAAGAAACGCCGCGCCCGGCAGGGCGCGGCGCAGGGTGGTGATCCATGAGCCGTATGCTCGCATTCGACATTTTCGCCGTCGAACCGGAGGAGGGGGTGCCAGCCCCCGACCGGCTGATTTCGGGCGATCCGCATTTCCTCACCTGGAACCTCGAGGAAGCGGAGGGCGGCGTCTACGCCGGCGTTTGGCAATCGACACCGGGGAAGTGGCGCATCCTCTATGACGAGTGGGAGTATTTCCACGTCCTCGAAGGGTATTCGGTCGTCACGGAAGACGGCGGCGAGCCGGTCCATCTCAAAGCCGGCGACCGGATGATCCTGAGACCGGGCTTCAAGGGAACCTGGGAAGTCGTTGAAACGACTCGCAAGGATTACGTGATCCGTCTCTGAGTGGAGAGAGCGGCCCGACTGTTGCCGGGCCGGCTGGACGTCAGGCCGCAGCGCCGGTCCTGCGCTCGGCTTCCGCCTGGTGTTCGGCCGCGAGCGCCGCATCTTCCTCCGTCACCCGCCGGTAGGCGTCACGCGCGGTCATGAGATCGATGTAGCGTCGGAAGACGGGACGATCGGGCACCAGCCCGAACATCGTCGTCCAGTAAAGCGCCACGCCCCAGAGGAGGTCGGCGGCAGTCATCCGTTCGCCGAGAAGGTACGGCCCTGCCTTCAGTGCGTCCTCCAGCGCGTCCAGCATGTCGTCGTAGCTGCTGTACAGCGTTTCGTTCGGGCTTGCCGGTTCGCGCTGCAGGTAGCGGTCGATCACGGCCGGCTCGAAGCAGTTGCCGTAAAAGACCATCCAGCGGAGATAGGTCCCGCGATCCGGGTCGCCGATGGCGGGCGCGAGGCCCTTCTCCGCGAAGAGATCGGCGAGGTAGAGGTAGACCGCCGCCTGTTCCGTGACGAGCGTCCCGTTGTGCAGGATGGCCGGAACCTTGCCCATCGGATTGATCGCGAGATAATCGGGCTGCCGCTGCTCGCCGGCCTTCATGTTGAGCACGTGCAGGTCGTAGGGGACGCCGAGCTCTTCGAGAAGCATGCGCGCGGCCGTGGCGCGGGTCTGCGGCGAATAGAAGAGGGTGATCGGTTCGTGCCTGGTCATCGGTTTTCTCCTTCATCGTTTGACGCGATGACGGCAGTTTGGCGCAGCATACCTGTCAGTTTTTGTCAGGTTGGTTTAGAATAATTGCCGTAACGGAGATTTTTGCGATGCGCGCCGTGCGGCTGATCAACATCCTGACCACTCTGCAGGCGAAGGGCCTGGTGACGGCGGAGACCCTTGCGGCGGAGAACGGCGTTTCGGTCCGCACGATCTATCGGGATATCGATGCGCTCTCGCTTTCAGGTGTTCCCGTCTACAGCGAGCGTGGCTCGGAGGGCGGCTATCGCCTGCTCGACGGCTACCGCGTGCGCCTGAACGGCCTTTCGCCGGGGGAGGCGGAAGCGATGTTCCTCTCCGGCGTGCCGGGGGCTGCCGCGGACCTCGGCCTCGGATCGTTGATGGCGGGCGCCCAGAAGAAGCTGACGGCGGCGCTGCCGGAGGACCTTCGCCAGAGCGCTGCCCGCATGCAGGGCCGGTTCCATCTCGACGCGCCGACCTGGTTCGGCGAGAGCGAGCGGCCGGCACATCTGCAGGCGATCGCCGATGCGGTCTGGAATTGCAAGCTTGTCCGCATGCGCTATCGCAGCTGGAAGGCCGAGAAGAACCGCGAGGCCGCGCCGCTTGGCGTCGTCCTGAAGGGTGGAGCCTGGTACATGGCGGCGCGCGTCGATGGCGATGTGCGGACCTATCGCATTGCGCGGATCCTCGACCTCGTCGTCACGGAAGAGAGATTCAAACGTCCGGAGGATTTCGACCTTGCCGGCTACTGGACGGAGAACACGCTGAGGCTGGAGGCGGAACTGCATCCGAATGCGGCGACGCTGCGCGTCTCCAAATGGGGCCTGCGGCTCCTCGAACACATCTCTCCCTCCTATGTCCGTGCCCGCATGGAGACAGAGATAGAGAAGGACGAGCAGGGTGAAGACCGGTGGATCGTCACGCTGCCCTGTGGTCAGGCGCAGCACGCCATCTCGGAATTCCTGCGGCTCGGCACGGAAGCCGAGGTGCTGGCGCCCGACACGCTACGCGAGGCGACGCGGGAGACGCTGGAAAGACTGGCCGAGCGCTACAGACAGGGTGCGGGCGGAGCACCGCCGCCCGGCGCTACCATTCGAGATCGAGCCGCTCCAGACCGTGGAAGTGGTAGACGTCCTTGACCGTCGGCCGGCGGGCGAGCTTCAGGCCCGGCAGGCGCCGGAAGAGGATCGGCAGCACGAGGTTGAGTTCGAGGCGCGCGAGCGGCGCACCGATGCAGAAGTGCACGCCGCCGCCGAACGCGAAGTGGTCGCG
>DATGWU010000765.1:0-4876 GCA_035299345.1 Rhizobium sp. | reverse complement strand
ACTGCCTGCCGCTCCGCTACGGCAAGGTCGGGCAGGCAACAGACAGTGACTTTGCCAATCCCTCCTTCATCGCCTGGGGCCGGCGTCAGCCAATCTGAGGCGGGCGGCATCGCGGCAACGGGCGAAAAAAACCTTTCCTTTCAATAACAGAAACCCGTTTTCGTTCACCCTCCCATGGGCCGTGGGACAATTCTCCGAACCTGCGTCGCGATCACTGCCGGTATAGACCGGCATCGGCCGGCGCACCAACCGGAGAAGCACGACCATGACCGACGCCACAGCCAACCTCGCTTTGCCCTACCTCCTCCCGGCCCAGGCCCAGAAGCACGTCACCCACAACGAGGCGCTGCAGCGGCTCGATGCCCTCGTCCAGCTGGTGATCGTCGGCACGCTGTCCTCGCCGCCAGCGAATGCCGCGGACGGCGGTTGCTACTGGACGGCCTCACCTGCGGCCGGCGACTGGAGCGGCAAGGAGGGCAGGCTTGCCTTTCGCCAGGACGGCAACTGGATCTTCATCACGCCTCGCCCGGGCTGGCGCGCCTTCGACCTTCAGCGTGGGCGACTGGTCGTCTTCTCCGAGGGTGCGTGGAACGACCTGCCGCTGCCGGCGGACGCCGCAGTCGAGACGCTCGGCATCAACGCCGCAGCCGACGGCTACAACCGGCTCGCCGTCTCGGCCGATGCCAGCCTCTTCAGCCATGCCGGCCACGGCCATCAGGTGAAGATCAACAAGGCCGCCGCCGCCGAGACAGCTTCGTTGCTGTTCCAGTCGGGCTGGCAGGGACGCGCCGAGATGGGGCTTGCGGGCTCCGACGTCTTCGCGATCAAGGTGAGCCCCGACGGCGGCAGCTGGACGACCGCGCTCGCGATCTCGCCCGCGGGTCTTGTCGAGATGACCGGACGCCCCGCTGTGCGTGCCTCGCTCGCGGCCTCGATCCTCGCACCGACCGACGGCAGCCATACCGGTTTCGACGACCTTCATGTCGCCCAGGGTGGGTTTGCACTCGGGCCGGCTCTCGGTTCGGGATACGGCCACGCGCTCACGGTTCCGGCGACCGGCATCTATCAGGTGAGTATCGGCGCCGCCCTCCTGTCCTCCTCCGGGCATGAGATCGCGCTCACCGTCAACGGAACGACCAGCATCAGCACGATCAACGGCCCTGCCCTGTCGTCCGGGACGTTTCAGTCGGCCATGGTTGTGACATGGCTCTCGGCGGGAGACGAACTTTCCTTCCGGCACGGGGGCAGCGCCGAACTCCGGTTCGGCTATGGCGGCACGGAGCTCTCGGCGGTGATGATCTAGGGTCGATCGGCCTAGATCAGGCCGAGCCGGCAGGCGCGGGCGATCGCCTGCATGCGATTGACCGCGCCGAGCTTGCGCAGCGCATTCTTGAGATAACTCACGACCGTGTGCGGGGAGATGTCGAGGATGATCGCGATCTCGTCGCTGCTCTTGCCCTCGGCCGACCATCTGAGGCAATCGAGCTCGCGGCCGCTCAGCGGTTCCGCCGGCGACGGGCGCGAGAGGCCGAGGCCGTCGTCGACGAGAGCGAGACAGGAGAGATAGAGCATCGCGACCTCATCCTCGCCGAGCGGTCGCCGTCGTCCGGAGAACGCGAAGATCAGGCGCTGGCGGTCCCGGTCCTGGATGGCGAAGGCGAGCGTCCTTTCGAATCCGCCGGAAGCGTCGATCGGCGCCGCGCTTCCCTGCAGGCGCCCATCGACAAACGGCCACTCAGAAAAGGACAGCGGCTGCAGCGTGTCACGGAGCCGGCGAACGAGCGCACTCTCCTTATATGATCCGCTCCGGTCATACGCCTTGATGAGACCGGAGGGCCAGTTCGAGGCGACGAGACTGTCGGCGAAAGCCGTGGCTTGCGACCCGGGAAGGGCTGCAACGAGATAGAAATCCAGTCCGAAGCGCCGCAACAGACCGGAAAGCTTCTGTTCGGAGGAAAGCTCCTCCTCGACCGGCGCGTCGTCCGACATGCGGTATGCGTGATTGCGGCCTGTCAACATGATGTCCTCATGCCCTCGCGGACATTTCCTGAAAATGGCTGTCGATGACGAAATGCAGGTGGCCCGCGCGGCCGAGACGCAAGAACGATCCGTCTTTATCGGCGGAGGAGGGAGCGCTCGTCGAAACGAAGGCCTCGCGGCGAAGAAAATGCACTTCCGTCCGCGTTGTTTGCGGGCCTTATACATGGTTTAGCGACAACGAATACTGTTCTTTGGGAATGACTCCTATGCATTTCGCTCAAATTTACGTAGCGGCAGCCGCGGAAACGGCGAGCGGAAACCACAGTCGGTAAAACGGTAGAATTCTTATCAAATCGTAACTGCGTGCTTAGGCAATTTTTAAAGATGCCCGGCTAGCATGCGCTCGTGTGGTCTTGAGTATGTGTAGAGAGTCCAATGACCGATATGATCCGCCCGCGAGTAAAATACGTCATCGGCCCCGATGGCAGTCCCCTGACCATCGCCGATCTTCCCCCGGCCAATACGCGCCGCTGGGTCATACGGCGGAAGGCGGAAGTCGTCGCCGCGGTGCGGGGTGGTCTGCTGAGCCTCGAGGAAGCCTGTGAGCGCTATACGCTGACGGTCGAGGAGTTCCTTTCCTGGCAATCTTCGATCAACGACCACGGCCTGCCGGGTCTTCGCACCACACGCATCCAGCAGTACCGCCACTGAGCTGTACCAGGCCCTCCGGGCCGAAGCCTTTCTCCCACGATCCGGCGTTCGAACACATCGAGCGCCTTTTCGTTTTGCAATCCGCCTCCCATATTGAAGCGCGGCCTGCCGGTCGAGTGACCGGCACCTGCCGCCGCAACATTGTCCCCCAACGAGGAGCAGGAAGATGGATTTCAGCCACGAAGAGACTGGATCGGGTGGCCGCTACCGCGCGACCCTGGACGGCGCCGATGCCGTCATGACCTATTCGCGTACCTCCCCTCGCCTCATCATCGTCGATCATACGGAGGTCGCCGAAGCTCTTCGCGGCAAGGGTGTCGGTCAGGCACTTGCCGTCCACGTGGTCGAGCAGGCTCGCACCGGCGGCTGGAAGATCATTCCGCTCTGCCCCTTCTTCCGCGCCCAGGCGAACCGCCATCCGGAATGGAACGACGTCATCCAGTTCTGATCGGTCGACGGACTGTTCCCACCGATATCTTCGCCTGAAAACGAAAATGCCGCGACCAGAGGTCGCGGCATTTGCAATTCGTTCCCGGGCGCCCTTGAGGGGCGTCCGGCTATGCGCGGGCGCGCATCTGGCTGTCGCGCTCCCCGAGCGCGGCGGCCTTTGCCATCTCGGCCTCCGCCTCTTCCAGCGCCAGTTCGGCTGCGTCCTGCTGGACCTTCAGTTCCCGGATCGAGATCTGGAGATTGTCCGCGCGCTGGCGTGCCGCCTTGGCAAAGGTCGGATAGGCGAAATGGTTCGGATCGGAAATGCCGGACTTCTTTTCCTCGAGAATGATCTGGTTCTCGAGTTCCTTCGCCATGCGATCGAATTCGGACATCATAGTCTGCAGCTGTTGCAATTGCCGACGCTTCTCCGCGACCTGAAATTCCTTCAGGCGCAATAGGCTCTCACGCGACTTCATACGCAATACTCCCGTGATGCGAGACCCCCCGCCACACATGCTCAAAAATTACCTGCCCATGCCGCTCGGACGAATCAGTCAGTGCAAAAAGTCCGCCGGGGTTAACAAAAAACTACCGCTGGTAACCTTTCGTTTACGGGCATCGTTAATGATAGGGACGATCATTTAAGGGTCGGTAAATGCCAGGGGCCGAAAATGGCCTGCGACAATGATGAGTCAAATGAATCGGTTAGCGTGCTTTCCTCGCAAGTTGATTCACTTATGGCGATGCCCGAAATCTGTGAAAAAACAGGAGACTGGTATCTTTGCTTAATAAATTTGGTACACCTTGCCAGAGGGAATCAGAATTTGTTAACCATTTGGTGGCAGCCTTCAAATCAGGCAACGACTGGATCCGTATCGCGTAGGGGGCCAACTCGACCTTTCGGCGGCGGTAAAGGGGATAATTATGCGGGTTCTACTCATTGAAGACGACAGCGCCACAGCGCAGAGCATCGAGCTGATGCTCAAATCCGAAAGCTTCAACGTCTATACCACCGACCTCGGTGAAGAAGGCGTCGATCTCGGAAAACTCTACGATTACGACATTATTCTGCTCGACCTGAACCTGCCCGACATGTCGGGCTACGAGGTCCTGCGCACGCTGCGTCTTTCCAAGGTCAAGACCCCGATCCTCATCCTCTCCGGCATGGCCGGCATCGAAGACAAGGTCCGCGGCCTCGGCTTCGGCGCCGACGACTATATGACCAAGCCGTTCCACAAGGACGAACTCGTCGCCCGCATCCATGCCATCGTCCGCCGCTCGAAGGGCCACGCCCAGTCGATCATCATCACCGGCGAACTGATCGTGAACCTCGATGCCAAGACTGTCGAAGTCGGCGGCCAGCGCGTTCACCTGACCGGCAAGGAATACCAGATGCTGGAGCTCCTTTCGCTCCGCAAAGGCACGACGCTCACCAAGGAAATGTTCCTCAACCACCTTTACGGCGGCATGGACGAGCCGGAACTGAAGATCATCGACGTCTTCATCTGCAAGCTGCGCAAGAAGCTGGCCGTGGCCAATGACGGCAACTCCTATATCGAAACCGTCTGGGGCCGTGGCTATGTGCTGCGCGACCCGCAAGAGCAGGGCGGCATCGTCGCCGCCTAAGCCTCACGGTTCTAAGACTACACAAAAAACGCCTGCCGTCCTCTCACGGCAGGCGTTTTTTGTTATATGAATGACCGGCGACTGGCGAAAGCAGGAGTTGGGGCTTATGACGCGCAACTCTGTTCTA
>DATGWU010000764.1:0-12503 GCA_035299345.1 Rhizobium sp. | reverse complement strand
GCAGCACGGCGCGGACGGAGACGAGGACCATGCCTCTACCGAGCTGTGGGCAGCCGTTCGTGCGCTGCCGGAACGTCAATGTGCGGCGGTGCTTCTCGTCTATGGCGAAGGCCTCAGTCATTCCGCCGCCGCCGATACGCTGGGTTGTTCGGAGGCGACCGTTTCCTGGCACGTCCACGAGGCACGCAAGAGGCTGAAGGCCATGTTCGGCAAGGAAGAGGTATGATCTTGGACAAGGAACTCGAAAAACTCTCCCGCCAGACGCCGCCGACACCCGATCCGGAGGCCCGTGCGCGTGCGCTCGCCGCCGCGATGCAGGCTTTCGACGAAGCGGCAGATCAATCCCCCGCCCAAGGAAATGCGAAGGGCTGGCGTCAAAGCTCCATCTTCAACTGGATATGGAGTCCCGCTGTGAACAAGAAATTCCTCGCCGGCTCGGCCCTCGCAACCCTGCTCGTCGTTCCTCTCGCCGGCTATCTCACGATCGAGATGACCCGTTACGGAGTGCCGATCGTCGACCAGGACAGTGTCGCGGTGGACGAAGAGCGGTCCGCCTCGCCTGAACCCGCCGCCGGGGAGAACGCGGAGGTCGGCGCCAGTGAAACCGTCGCGCTCACGAGCATGGCAAAGAACTCCGCTGACGCAGAGCGCCCCGCGCCCGCCGCATCGAGCGTCGTCGCTGCGAAGCCGCAGGCGGTCGCTCCGATGAGCGCACCCGCCCTCGCCCCTGTTCCACCCATGGGGGAGAGCGGCCTGTTTCAAGCCGATCAGAATCGCGAGCGGTTCGCCAACGCCGATGATAATCCGATCAAGAGTGTGGCTACGGATCCGGTCTCGACCTTCTCCGCCGACGTCGACAGCGCGTCTTATTCCTTCGTCCGCCGTTCGCTGACCGGGGGAACGGTGCCCGATCCCCAGTCGGTCCGCGTCGAGGAGATGATCAACTATTTCCCGTATGACTGGCCCGGCCCCGAAAGCGCCGACGAGCCCTTCAAGGCGACCGTGACCGTGATGCCGACGCCGTGGAACCACGACACGGAACTGATGCACGTGGCGATCAAGGGCCACGATCGCGTGCCGGCGACGGCGCCGCGTGCCAACCTCGTGTTCCTGATCGACGTGTCGGGCTCGATGGACGAGCCGGACAAGCTGCCGCTGCTGAAAAGCGCGTTCCGTCTCCTGGTCAACAGGCTGAAGGCCGATGACACCGTCTCGATCGTCGCCTATGCCGGCAATGCCGGAACCGTACTCGAACCGACGCCCGCGGCGGAAAAGTCAAAGATCCTCTCGGCGATCGACCGACTAGAGGCCGGCGGCTCGACCGGCGGCGCCGAGGGGATCGAGGCGGCCTACGCGCTGGCGCGGCAGGCCTTCGTCAAGGATGGCGTCAATCGCGTGATGCTGGCGACGGACGGCGATTTCAATGTCGGGCCGTCGAGCGACGAGGAACTGAAGCGCGTGGTCGAGGAGAGACGCAAGGACGGCATCTTCCTGACGGTTCTCGGCTTCGGGCGCGGCAATCTCAACGATTCCCTGATGCAGACGCTTGCACAGTACGGCAATGGGAGCGCCGCCTATATCGACACGCTGGCGGAGGCACAGAAGACACTGGTGGAAGAAGCCGGATCGACGCTGTTTCCGATCGCCACGGACGTCAAGTTCCAGGTCGAGTTCAACCCGGCGCGTATCGTCGAGTATCGACTGATCGGCTATGAGACGCGGACGCTCAACCGCGAGGACTTCAACAACGACCGTGTCGACGCCGGAGACGTCGGCTCCGGCCACAGCGTTACGGCGATCTACGAGATCACGCCTAAGGGAAGTCCCGCGGTCATGAACGACGACCTGCGTTACGGCGCGAGCAGCGCGGCTCCGGCGGAGACATCGGGCGACGCCCATCGCGGAGAGCTTGCCTTCGTCAAGATGCGGTACAAGCGGCCCGGCGAAGACAAGAGCGCCCTCGTCACCATGCCTGTCGACGATACGAACACCGTCGCCTCGGTCGACGCCGCGCCGCAGGATGTCCGCTTCTCGGTGGCCGTCGCCGCCTTTGGCCAAAAGCTGAGGCGTCTTGCTGCCCTCGAAACCTATCCCTACCAGGCGATCGCTGATCTTGCGTCGGCATCTCGAGGCCCCGACCCCTACGGCTACCGGTCGGAATTCGTCGGCCTCGTGCATCTGGCCGATGGCCTCGACCAGCGATGAGGAGCCAGCGGAGCGCCGATGAATGTCCCTCGTCGGCGCTTGCCACGGCACTTCTGGCGTGACGAGATCTCGGCAAACCCGAAGCCCCCGTGCAAATGCATCACGCCGTCGCGCCCGCAAACACCTCGAAGCCGGTGTCGAAAACCGAGGGTTCCGGCGGGCGTTGCGGTGACTCGAACGCCTTCTCGACCGCGGTGCGACCAATGAGAAAACGGTTCGAGCGGATCGTCGAAAGCGGCTGCGGCAGTTCCCGGCCGATATCGAGACCGTTGAAGCCGAAGATCGCAAGCTTGTCCGGGATCGAGATTCTAGCGGCCATGCAGTGGAAAATGCCGCCGACCGCCATGTCGTCGTTGGAATAGACGATGACATCGAGCTCCGGATGCTCGGCGCAGAGGCGCGCCGTCATCTCCTTGCCGACGCCGACGGAACTCGGCGCCTCGGCGATCGCCTCCGCCGCGATCGTCAGGCCGGCATCCCGCAGCGCGTCCACAAGACCATCATAGCGAAGACGCGCGCGCCGGTCCGCCGTCCAGTCGTGGCCGGCATAGCCGAAGCGGCGGTAGCCGCGGCCGACGAGATAGCGCCCCGTGGCGTATCCGGCACGCCGGTGCGACATGCCGACGGCGATATCGATCGGAACCGCATCGATATCCATCATTTCCACGACACGAATATCGCTTTGAATGAGCATCCGTCGCGTCGCGTCGGTGTGCTCGAAGCCGGCGATCAGGATTGCACTCGGCTTCCAGGATAGCAGCCCGCGAACGACCACTTCCTCGCGGTCCATGTCGTATTCGGTGACGCTGATGACCGGCTGGTTCTCACTGTCCCGCAGCGCGGCGTGGATGCCCTGAAGTACTTCGGGAAAAACGATGTTCGAGAGCGACGGGATGACGACGCCGACAAGGTGGGAATCCAGCGAGGCCAGCGATCCGGCGATCTTGTTCGGTACGTAGCCGGTAGCCCGTACCGCTTCCATCACCCTCTTTCGCGTTTCTTCCGCAACCGGGCCCTTGTTGCGCATGATGCGTGAGACAGTCGACTCGCCCACACCGGCACGCTGTGCGACGTCCTTGACGGTGACTTTGCTCTTCCTGTCGGGCAGACGCAGCCTTGGTTGCGTAGCTTCTCCCATTCCTTGTGCTCCAGTGCCGGTTCAAGAAGACCTGTCGGCTGTTTCCAACCATTCGTTCCCATAGAACCTTTATACCAAGTCGTCCGACGCTGCGAAGAGCGCCGGACGACTTGTTTCACAAGAGGCCGTGGCGCAAACGGCGAATACGCATCACTTCTGTCCGACGTATTTCCGCCACGAGTGCTGCTCCCGGAAGCCGAGGATCTCGCGTGCCTTGCGATTCGACAGCAGGCTTTCGTATTCTCCCATCGGACGCGTGACCTTTACGCTCGGATAGAAGCGGTCGATCAGTTCCTGCGTCGGGAGGTCGGAAGAGGTTTCGTCGTTGGCGGCGTTGAACACCTCGAAGCCCAGCCCGTCCTTGTGAACGGCGAGGTCGACGATCTGACCCAGATCCCGCGCGTCGATATAGCTCCACGCAATTCTCTTGCGGAAGCCCGGATCGGCAAACCATTTGGGGAAGAGTTCGTATTCGTGCGGCTCGATCACGTTGCCGATGCGGATGGCATAGATGTCGACGCCGGACCGCAGGGCGAAGGCCTGCGCGGTCTTCTCGTTGCAGATCTTCGACAGTGCATAGCTGTCCATCGGGTCGACGGGGTAATCCTCCTCCAGCGGGAAGTGCACCGGATGGCGCGGCTCGTTGGCGAACACCAGACCATAGGTGGTCTCCGACGAGGCGATGATCACCTTCTTGATTCCGAGCTTCACCGCCGCCTCGATGACGTTGTAGGTCCCCATCGTGTTGATGCGGAACATTTCGTTGTCCGGCGTGAGCATGATCCGCGGGATCGCCGCAAAGTGGACGACCGCATCCACGGGGTGCGCCCGCAGCGACGGGTCGAATTCGTGCAGGCCCATGTAGCTCGAGAAGGCATTGAACACCTGGCCGCTGTCGGTAATGTCGGTGATCAGCGTGCGCACCTTGGGATTGTCCAGCGGCTTGGTGTCGATGTTCAGGACCTGGTGGCCCTGTTCGACGAGGTACTGGACGACATGCCTTCCAGCCTTGCCGCTGCCCCCGGTGAACATAATGCGTTTGCTCATCTCATACTCCATTGCTGCTGATATTGCTGTTGGGGATGTCGCCCTTGCCCGCGGGGTCAGCCCGTCGCGGCGAACATCACATTTTCCTGGCTGGCTTCCTGGTGGGTGAAGCCACCGGTGATGCGGCCCTCCTTGAGGACGATGACCCTGTCGCTGATTGCGAGAATTTCCGGCAGGTCGGAGGAGACCACGATGATCGACATGCCTTCCTCAGCCAGCTTGTTGAGCAGGGCGTGGACCTCGGCCTTCGCGCCGACGTCGATGCCGCGGGTCGGTTCGTCGACGATGAGAATGCGCGGCTTGCGTGCCACCCATTTGGCGATGATGACCTTCTGCTGGTTGCCGCCTGAAAGATTGACGACCTTCTGTTCCGGGCTCGGCGTCTTGATCCCGAGTGCCTGGATGAATTCCCGGCAGCGCTTCGTCTCGCGGCCGCGATCGACGAAATCGAGCCGGCAATAGTCCGAGAGATGCGTGAGGCTGAAATTCTCGCGGACCGACATGTCGAGCACGAGCCCCTGCCCCTTGCGGTCCTCGGTCACGAAACCGAGACCCTCGCTGATCGCAACCGAAGGGTCGCTCATTCTGACCGGCTTGCCATCGATCAGGATCTCGCCAACATAGGCCCGGCTGCCGAAGATCATTTCCATGACCTCCGTGCGACCCGCTCCGATGAGCCCGAAGAAGCCGAGGATTTCACCCTTGTGCAGGTCGAAGCTCACATCCCTGACATGGGCGGAATGATGCGTCGGCCGGTACATGCCGAGATTGCGCACGGACAACAGCACTTCATCGGTGGCATGTGAGACGTGTTCGCCGAAGAACTGCGACAGCTCGCGATCGACCATCTTGCGCACCAGAAGATCGCGCGTCATTTCGCCGACGGGTCGGGAATCCACGGTCTCGCCGTCGCGCATGACGGTCACCGTGTCGGCGATCTCGAAGATCTCCTCGAGCCGATGCGAGATGTAGACGATACCGATACCCTGCGCGGCGAGCCGCTTGACCATGCGCAACAGGACCGTGGCCTCGTGATGGCTGAGCGAGGCGGTCGGTTCGTCCATGATGATGAGTTTCGACTGATAGGAGATCGCGCGGGCGATCTCGACCATCTGCTTTTGTCCGATGCTGAGATCGCCGACCAGCATCGCCGGATTGAGTTTCATGTCGAGTTCGGCGAGCACGGCGGCAGCCGCCGCATTCATCTTCCGCCGGTCGATCAGTCCGGCCGCATTCACCGGTTCGCGGGCGAGAAAGATGTTCTCCGCGATCGACAGATTGTCGACGACCGCGAGCTCCTGGTAGATGATCGATATGCCGAGGGATCTGGCATGCACCGGATCGGAGATCACGACTTCCTCGCCTTCAACCGCGATCGTACCGCCGGGATCACAGCGCTGCACGCCGGTCATGATCTTCATCAGCGTGCTTTTTCCCGCCCCATTCTCGCCCGCGATGGCATGAACCTGTCCGCGATAGAGGGTGAGATCGACCCCTTTCAATGCCCTCACGCCCGGAAAGGTTTTTGAGATGTTTCGCATTTCGAGAAATGGGGTCATGGTCTGCTCGAATCCCGCTCCGGTGTGAATGGATGCGGAAGCAGTCGGCTCCCGCACCCAGGTTCTGCAGGTGCTACTTCGTGTAGCTGCCCAGATTGTCGGCCGTGACGACGGTGACGCCGGTATCAACGTCGGCCGGGTTCTTCTCCTCGCCGGTGATCTGCGCCACCAGGTGCTCGACCGCCAGACGTCCCATCGTGACCGGACGCTGAACCATGATGCCGTCGATGAAGCCGTCCTTGACGCCCTTGACCGTGTCCGGCAGGTCGTCGAAGGCGAACACCTTCAGCACACCCTTGCGATCGGAGAATTCCTTCTCGGCAAGAACCTTGGCGACTGCGGGACCGCCGACCTGGCTGATACCGAAGATGCCCTTGAGGTCGGGGTTGGCGCGCAGCAGCGCTTCCGTCACCGACACACCGCGGGCGAGATCGTCCTCGGTGCCTTCGGTGGCGGCGATCGTGATCTTCGGATAGGCTTCGAGCGCCTTCTTCACGCCGGCGATGCGCTCGTTCAGGTTCGATGCGCCGAGCTGACCGGTGACGATCGCCACCTTGCCCTCGCCGCCGATGGCTTCCGCCATCGCCTTGCCCATGGTCTCGCCCGCAGCTTCGTTGATGGTGCCGATGTACATGCTGCGGCCGCTGTTGGCGCTGTCGCTGTCGAAGGTGAGAACGGCAATGCCGGCATCGACGGCCTGCTTGATGATGCCTTCGACGGACTTGGGTTCGTTCACCGAGATTGCGATCCCGTCGACGTGCCGCGCGATCAGGTCCTCGATGATCTTGACCTGCGTCGAACCCTGGGTGTTCTGCGGAACGACCCACTGATACTGCACGCCGAGCTTGTCGGCAGCTTCCTTCGCACCGGTGTTGCAGTCGTCGAAGAACGGCACGGCAACCTTCGGAACGACGGCGACGGTAATGTCGGCCTTGTCCTTGGCAAAGGCTGCACCCGTTGCCAGCAGCGACATCGTCAAGATCGCCGCACGAGCGGAATTGAAAAGTACACGCATGAAATCCTCCTCCTCAGCAAGCTCTCCTCGAGCCTGGATTCTTAGTGATTGATTTAGACGTTCGGCATGCTCGTTCGTTTCGGATCAGTTCTTTCCTCCCATTAGCCTGCTCCGCAGCACATCGAGGCTCACGGCGATCAGGATGACGCCGCCGGTGATGGCCTGTTGCGCATAGGTATTGATGTTGAGCAGCACGACCCCGTTGGCGATCACGCCCACGAGCGCCGCACCGATGACTGCACCGGTCACGCTCCCTGCCCCGCCGGCAAGGCTCGCTCCGCCGATGGCGGCGGCGGCGATGACATCAAGCTCGGCCCCAAAGCCGGAAGCCGGCTCGGCCGAGAGATAGCGGGAGAAGCCGATAACGCCGGCCAATGCGGCAATCGTCGATGAGAGGACATAGACCGACAGCTTGATGCGATCGACCTTGACGCCGCTCAGGCGCGCAGCGTGCTCGTTTCCGCCCGTGGCGTAGACGTGGCGACCGAAGCGGGTGCGGCGCATGATGACCGCGAAGACCAGCATCAGGAGAACCATGATGATGACCGGAACCGGCACGGGACCCAGATACCCCTGCCCCAGGACGGCAAACCCCTCCGGCGTCTCGGGCGTCACCGGCACGCCGCGGGTGATCATGTACATAAGCCCGCGTCCGATGCTGAGCGTTCCGAGCGTCGCGATGAACGGCGGCAGCCCGATGAAGGTGATCAGCAGGCCGTTACAGAGGCCGAAGACCAGGCCAACGCCGAGGCCCGCGGCAATGCAGACCTCGGTCGGGTAGCCGGCACTGAAGCAGAGAGCGGTCACGAGCGAGGCAAGCCCCATGGCCGAACCGACCGACAGGTCGATGCCGCCGGTGATGATGACCATGACCATCCCGATGCTCATGATCGCCGTCAGCGAAAAGGCGCGGAACACGCCCATCAGGTTGTTGGTCGTAAAGAAGTAGGGCGTGTAGAGACTGATGAGCGCCCCGACCACGACCAGCGCGATCAGGACATTGAACTCGCGCACCTGGAGCAGCTTGCCGGCCTCGGACAACAGTCGGGAATGCAGCGATCCTGATGCGGTTTGATGCTGTTCAGTCGCAAGCATTTCTCATTCCTCCCCAAATTTGCTCTGGTGCGCCGACGCCTCGACCCAAGGGGCTCCTCAACCCCGTCGGCCGTCCTTATCGCCCGCTCTTCGAGCCGAAACGGTATGTCGGACGGTCGTCGAGTGGCAGCGCTGTCATTCTCTCATTCAACTGGATAATTTTGTCAACCGGCTTTTTATGATTTGCGGATATTCGCATCTAATCTGCGGAATCCCGTAATTCGCAGCGGAATTCGCACGATAGGGCTCCATTGCATGTTGCACTCTGCCGAGTTGGCGCGATATGGTGGCAGCGCTGTCATATAGAAGACCGTCTGGCCTCGGTGACAGCCGAGTTTTTCAAGCCGGGGAGCCCATGCATGCACGACGCGGCAAATGCCGTCCTGTCCATCGCTATGATTCACACCGTCGCAGGATTGGTGCCGACGCTGGACGCGCTTGCCCGGCGGGAACTGGATGGCTGGGAGCCCTTCAACATTCTCGATGAAAGCCTGCTGAGGAGTACCATCCGCGAGGGCAGCCTCTCGAAGGCGACGATGCGGCGTCTGGCGCAGTATGTTTGGTCGGCCGTCGACGGTGGCGCCGATGCCGTTCTCGTCACCTGCTCCTCCCTGGGTCCGGCGGTCGATGCCGCGCGACCGTTGTGCCCGGTGCCGCTCTTCCGCATCGACACGGGCATGGCCCTCGACGCGGTGTCGAAAGCGTCGCAGATCGGCGTTCTGGCCACCTTGCCGACGACGCTCGGCCCGACGGGCGACGTCATCAGGAGGGCCGCAGCCGATACCGGGCGCGCCGGGTGCCGCGTTACGGAGGAGCTGTGCGAGGGAGCGTTCCAGCGCCTGTCTGCCGGCGACCGGGCGGGACACGACGCCATGGTGGTGGACGGTTTCCGACGGCTCGCGCCGAAAGTAGACCTGATCGTCCTCGCCCAGGCGTCCATGGCGAACGCCCTCGCCCCTCTCGGCCCCGAGCCGGACGGCGTGCCGGTGCTGACCAGCCCGGAACTCGGCATGCGCCACGTCAGGGAGCAACTTTCCGCTGGCGCGTTCCGCGGATGAAAGCGCCGGCTTCCGGCCGTGCCGACCACGATATCAAGGCTGCCGGGCGGTGTCCCGCGCAGCGTCAAGCCAAGGAGTAGAGCATGGAATATCGACAACTCGGCCGCTCTGGCCTCAAGGTCTCGGCGGTGAGCATGGGCACCTTCTCGTTCGGCGGCAAGGGCGATTTCGCCATGGTCGCAAGCCAGGGCGTCAAGGAGGCGCAACGGCTGGTCGACACCTGCATCGACGGCGGCATCAACCTTTTCGATACCGCCAACATGTACTCCATCGGACGATCCGAGGAGATTCTCGGCGAGGTCCTCGAAGGACGCCGTGACAAGGTTCTCATCTCCAGCAAGGCGCGAATGCGGATCGGGGACGGCCCCAACGACGAAGGCGTGTCGCGCTATCACCTCATCCGCGAATGCGAGCGGAGCCTGAAGCGCCTGCGCACCGACCATATCGACATCTATTTCATGCACGAATGGGACGGACTTACCCCAGCCGAAGAAATGCTTTCGGCGCTGGACACGTTGGTCAGCCAGGGAAAGGTCCGCTATGTCGGCTGCTCGAACTATTCCGGCTGGCACATCATGAAGGTGCTGGGGGTTGCGGATCTCAAGAACTATCCCCGCTTCGCCACGCAGCAGATCCATTACACGCTGGAGGCACGGGAGGCGGAATACGAGCTCCTGCCGATCTCCGTGGATCAGGGCCTCGGCGTCATGGTCTGGAGTCCCCTTGCAGCCGGGTTGCTGTCGGGTGCGTTCCGCCGCGATCGCAAGCCGGCAGATTCTCGTCAGGCTGCGGGCTGGAGTGAGCCTCCCATCCGCGACGAGAACCGTCTGTGGGACATCGTCGACGTTCTGGTCGAAATCGCCGAGGCAAAAGACGCCACACCGGCTCAGGTCGCACTGGCCTGGACCCTGTCACGACCGGCAATTGCGTCAGTCGTCGTCGGCGGACTTACGGAACAGCACTTCAGGGACAATATTGCTGCGGTCGAGTTGGAGCTGAGCATCAAGGAGCTGGAACGGCTGAACGCAGTCAGCCGTCCCCCTTACATCTATCCCTACTGGCACCAGCACAACTTTGCCAGGGAACGCTTCTGCGCAGGCGATTGGGCGCTGCATCAGAGCTATGAGGATCTCGGAAAGATCTGACGAAGACAGGCGGGTCCGGGACCCGCCTCCAAGACTTGCTTCCAGCCCCGACCGGATCAGCCGGCGAATGCCTTCAGCCAGCCAAGCCCGGCGACGGTGTCGCCCGCCGGGCGATATTCACAGCCGACGTAGCCGGCATAGCCGAGCGCATCGAGCTCCCGCAGAACCCGGAAATCATCGAGCTCCCCAGTCCCCGGTTCGTTGCGCGCCGGCACCGAGGCGATCTGGATGTGGCCGATGATCGGCATCATTTCGCGCAGCCCATGGATCACGTCGCCATGGATGATCTGGCGATGATAAATGTCAAACTGGAGCTTGAGATTAGGACGCCCCATATCGGCAATCAGGTCCGCAGCGAAATTGAAATTATTGAGAAAATAGCCCGGCATGTCGCGCGGATTGATCGGCTCGATTAGCACGTCGAGCCCCGCCTCCCCGGCCTTGTCGCAGGCGAGCGCCAAGGAGGCGCGGTACGTGGCACGGGCCTTGGCATCCGAACGATCGGCGAGCCCGCTCATCACATGCAGCCGCCCGACACCGGTCGCGCGCGCATAGCGCAATGCCGTCTCCACGGACTGGCGGAACTCCCCTTCCTTCCCTGGCAGCGCAGCCAGTCCGCGCTCTCCGGCCGCCCAATCACCAGGCGGGAGATTGAACAACGCTTGGGTCAGGCCGTCGGCGTCCAGCCGCGAGCGGATGACGTCCGGCTCGAAGTCGTAGGGAAACAGGAACTCAACCGCCTCGAAACCGGCGGCGGATGCAGCCGCGAACCGATCGAGGAAATCGACCTCATTGAACATCATGGTCAGATTTGCAGCGAAGCGCGGCATGATCACTGCCTCCCAGGCGCTTCGGGCAGTTCCAGTCCGGAGACCTGCGCCAGAAGGCGGGCCACGGAGGCATCGTCGTCACGCCCCATGCCGGCGGCCGAGGTCATGATGAACATCTGCAGGGCTGTGGAAGCGATCGACAGCGGGAACTTCAGGTCTCGCCCGATATCGGAAACGATCCCCAGATCCTTCGTGAAGATATCGATCGCGCTCCGCGGCGTGTAGTCGCCCTCGAGGATATGCGGGACGCGATTCTCGAACATCCAGGAGTTGCCGGCGGACGCGGTGATGACTTCGTAGACCTTGTCGATGTCAAGGCCCAAAGCCTTGGCGAAGGTGATGGCTTCGCAGGCAGCGGCTATGTGAACACCGGCCAGCAACTGATTGACAATCTTGAACGAAGCGCCGATTCCGGCTTGATCCCCCAGCTCGTAGACCTTCTGCGCGATGGCGTCGAGTACCGGGCGGACCTTGTCGAAGGCTTCCGGCCGGCCCGACGCCATGATCGTCAGCTGGCCCGCGGCGGCCTTGCCGGCGCCCCCGCTGATCGGCGCGTCGATATAATCGCGCCCTTGCGCCTGCACACGCTCTTCGAAGCCGCGTGCCATATCCGGCCCCATCGTGGCGAAGGAGAGCACGACGCCGCCCTTCGCCATCGCCGCGACCACGCCGCGTTCGCCGAAGAGGACGGCTTCCGTCTGGGCCGCATTTACGACGACGGTGATGACGACATCGGCCGCTTCAGCCGCTTTGGCCGGGTCGCCGTTCGCCTTTCCGCCGGCCTCGACAAAGCGCGTCATCGCGGTCTCGCTGACGTCGCAGCCGGTCGTCGCGAAGCCGGCGCGCAGCAGCGAGGTGGCGACCCCCATACCCATGGACCCGAGCCCGACGACGCAGACTTCCAAACCCGTTTGATTGCTCATCTATGAAAACACCTTCCGATCCGTCGTCATCATGCCGCTCCGCAGGCGCTTGCTTTTCCTCTCCCGGAAAAGTAATGATAGCGTTGCCACTACATGGTTAGCCCATCTGCGAATTCCATTGCAAGCCCTTATTTTCGCCAGAAGATCAACGGCTTCGATGCGTTTCCGGAGGGCCGGCCTGCGGCCGGGCGGCCGCAGTCATATCTGGGAGGAAGAAAGTGCTGATTGGCGCTGTTGCCGACGACATCACCGGGGCCACGGACCTGTGTCTCATGCTCTCTCGGGAGGGCATGCGCACGGTCCAGGTGATCGGCGTACCGACCGATCATGTCGAGCTTACTGATGCGGACGCCGTCGTCATTGCCCTGAAATCGCGCACGATCCCGGCCGCAGAGGCGGTCGAGATGTCGTGCACTTCGGCTCGCGCGCTTCTGGCCGCCGGCGCCGAGCAGCTCATCTTCAAATACTGTTCGACATTCGATTCGACG
>DATGWU010000763.1:0-8691 GCA_035299345.1 Rhizobium sp. | reverse complement strand
CGCAGAAGGCGATCCGGACGCCTGGGACCGAATGCTGAACCTCAATATCAATGCGGCCTTCCGCTCTGTTCATGCGGTACTGCCGCACATGATTGCGCAGAAGTCCGGCGATATCCTGTTCACCAGTTCGATCGCCGGCGTGGTCCCGGTGGTCTGGGAGCCGATCTATACGGCCTCCAAGTTCGCGGTGCAGGCCTTCGTTCATTCGACCCGTCGCCAGGTGGCGCAGCATGGCGTGCGCGTCGGTGCCGTCCTGCCGGGTCCCGTCGTGACGGCGCTCCTCGACGACTGGCCGAAGGCCAAGATGGAGGAGGCGCTCGCCAACGGCAGCCTGATGCAGCCGAAGGAGGTGGCGGATGCCGTCCTCTTCATGCTGACGCGCCCGCGCAACGTGACGATCCGCGATCTGGTAATCCTGCCCAACAGCGTCGATCTGTGACCGGCTGCAGCTTCAGAGTCCTGTGATCATTCGATGTTTCGAGCTATGACGATGACCGAGGAGGAAACCATGTCAGCGACAGGAGAGGCGCGCCACGTCATCGGTATCGATGTCGGAACCGGTAGCGCTCGCGCCGGGCTCTTCGATCTTTCCGGCAACATGCTCGCCGTCGCCAAACGCGACATTTCGCTTTTCCGCGAAGCGGGCGCGATCGTCGAGCAGTCGAGCACCGAGATCTGGAACGCGGTGTGTGCCATCGTTCGCGAGGTCGTGGCCTCTGCCAGGGTTGACCCCGCTACGGTGATCGGCATCGGCTTTGACGCGACCTGCTCGCTGGTCGTGCTCGGCGAAGGCGGTGTTCCGCTCGCAGTCGGACCTTCCGGGGATGCTGACCGCGATATCATCGTGTGGATGGATCACCGGGCGGTCGAGCAGGCGGAGCGCATCAATGCTCTCGGCCACGACGTCCTTCGCTATGTCGGCGGGCGTATCTCGCCGGAAATGGAAACGCCGAAGATCCTTTGGTTGAAAGAGAATAAGCCCGAGACCTTCACACGAGCTTGGCAGTTCTTCGACCTCGCCGACTTCCTTTCCTGGAAGGCGACGGGTGATCTCGCGCGCTCGACCTGCACCGTCACCTGCAAATGGACCTATCTCGCGCACGAGCAGCGCTGGGACACGAGCTATTTCGAACGGATCGGCTTGCCCGAACTCGCCGCGGAAGGCTTCTGCCGCATCGGCACGCGGATCGTCGAGCCCGGCACGCGACTGGGCGAGGGGCTGACGGAAGACGCCGCCCGCGCGATGGGGCTGAAGCCGGGAACCGCGGTCGCCGCGGGCATGATCGACGCCCATGCCGGCGGCATCGGCACGGTCGGTATCGGCGGGCGTCCGACCGAGAACCTCGCCTATGTCTTCGGCACCTCCTCCTGCACCATGACCTCGACCGAGGAGCCGGTGTTCGTGCCCGGCGTCTGGGGTCCCTATTATTCGGCTATGGTCCCCGGCGTGTGGCTGAACGAGGGCGGGCAGAGTGCGGCCGGTGCGGCAATCGATCAGTTGCTTTCCTTCCATCCGGCCGCTGCGGAGGCGAATGCCGAAGCGCGCGAGCGCGGCATTGCCCTTCCCGTTCTGATGGCCGAAGCGGCAGCTGACAAGGTCACGCGGCTGTCCGATGCAGTCGATCTGGCCGGAGATATCCACGTCGTCCCGGAATTCCTCGGCAACCGGGCGCCGTTCGCCGATCCGCATGCGCGTGCGGTGATCGCAGGGCTTGGCATGGAACGGGATCTCGACAACCTCATCGCGCTCTATGTGGCCGGCCTCTGCGGGATCGGCTATGGGCTTCGGCAGATCATCGAGACCCAGGCGCGGGCCGGCGCTCATGTCGAGCGCGTGGTGATCAGCGGTGGAGCGGGCCAGAGCGAACTCGTGCGCCAGCTTCTCGCCGATGCCTGCGGCAAGCCGGTCGTGGCGCCGCGAGCCGAGGAGCCCGTGCTCCTCGGTTCTGCGATCCTCGGCGCGGTCGCTTCCGGCGCATTCATCGACATGACAGCTGCGATGCAGGCGCTGAGCGGCGTCTCCGGAACCTACGAACCGGCTGTGAGCACGGTCGCCGAGACGCATGAAAGGCGCTTCCGGGCCTTCGAACAGCTTCAGGCCTGTGCGCGTGCAATAAGAGCCGGCTGAGACGCCGGTCAGCAGAGTTCTTGCGCGAGCCCGATGAGGAGGCCTTCCGGCCCGCGGATGTAGCAGAGCCGATAGATGTCCTTGTAGTCGACGACTTCGCCGACGAGTTCAGCGCCGCGTGTGCGGAGCCTTTCGATCGTCTCGCCGATATCATCGACGGCGAACATGACACGGAGATAGCCGAAAGCGTTGACCGGCGCCTTGCGGTGATCTGCGACGACCGACGGCCTGATGAAGCGGGAAAGCTCAAGCCGGCTGTGGCCGTCGGGTGTCCGCGTCATCGCGATCTCGACACGCTGGTCACGAAGGCCGGTGACACGTCCGGCCCATTCCCACTCGATGGTCAATAGGCTTCAGTTCGTATTGTGATTGTTGAGCTTTCCGCTCACACACTAAATTCATACCAACTACAATACCACCAAGTCGCCGGGACAGGATTTGCAAATCATATATGGCGATCGTTCCTGCCATAAACGCGCCCGCATCATAAACGAGCGCCGCGAGAATACAGATCAAAAGAGTCTGAATCGTCACTGCATCATATGCGAAAGTCCGCCTTAAACGCGGATTCACAGGGATGATCAGGAATGGAATCATGTTGAAAAATCCGCGCTAAAAGCGGATACTGAGATATGATTCAAGTCGAACGATCTGCTCTATCCTCCTACACTTCCAGCCTGCTTGCTGCGGGCCAAGGGGTCTTTTCCGCAGATGACGCGCAGAAGGCGCTAGGCGTCAGCCGCGGTGCATTCCTTGATGCGGCCGAGCGGTTGCAGCGGCGTGGTCATCTAGTCCGGCCACGACGCGGCTTCTATGTAATTGTGCCGCCCCAATACGCCACGATAGGCGCGCCGCCGCCGGAATCATATATCGACGCCCTGATGCGCCACGAAAAGCGACCCTACTATGTGGGGCTGCTGGCGGCAGCGGCGGCCCACGGCGCTTCCCATCAGGCCGTCATGGAGTTTCAGGTCATCACGAACAAGCTCCTGCCTGACATCGAGGCCGGACGGACGCGGATCGTCTTTTCCTATCGTAAGGACATGGCGGCGGTGTCGGCGGGGATCGAGGATCGCAAGACGCAGTCAGGCTATATGAAGCTATCCTCGCCGGAGCTAACGGCGCTCGATCTGATGCGCTACCCGCAATCCGGCGCGGGTCTGGACAATATTGCTACGGTGCTGTCCGAGCTTGCCGAACAGCTACAACCCAAAAAGCTCGCCGCCCTGTCCGGCGTCTTCGAGAAAGCGGTGGTGCAACGTCTTGGGCATCTGCTCGGAAGGGTGGGGCATCCGCAGATTGCGGAGCCGATTTTCGTGGCGCTGTCTGTACGCGGGCCGCTGCTGTGGGTCGAACTCGATCCCAAACAGGCGGGCGATCCCGATTTGTCGCCGCCGATATCCGAACGCGATGAACGCTGGCGTGTGATCGTGCGCCGGCCGCCGGAGATCGATGAATGATACCACAAGACTACATCACGGCCTGGAGCGGTGTGGCGCCGTGGGCAAACCAACGGCAAGTCGAGCAGGATCTCATTATCAGCCGCGCGATTGTCGCCATCTTCTCCGATTCGTTCCTGCACAATGAACTTCGCTTCCGCGGCGGTACGGCGCTCAACAAGCTGCATTTTCCAAAGCCGCTGCGCTATTCGGAAGACATCGATCTTGTGCGCACCACCGCCGGTCCCATCCGCCCGCTGCTGGAGCATCTGCAGGACGTTCTTGATCCGTGGTTGGGCAAGCCACGCTTCAATCAAAGTCCGGTGGCACCCAAACTTAAATACTCCGTCGAAGCCGAGGATTCATCCAGCCCTATAAAACTCAAGATCGAAATCAACACGCGTGAACGACAAGCTTACGATCCGCCTATCGAGCTTTCATTCGGCGTAGAGAATCCGTGGTTCACCGGTGAGGCCGCAATCCCGACCTTCTCGCGAGAAGAAATGCTCGCGACCAAGCTACGGGCTTTGCTTCAGCGCAACAAGGGCCGCGATCTATTTGACCTCGATCACTCGCTCACTGTGTTCGAGGGGGTGGACCCGGCCCGAATCGTCGAGTGTTTTCAGCTCTACCTCGAAAAGGCTGAACAAGCTATTTCGAGGGCTGAGGCGCAGCAGCGGATGTTTCAGAAACTCGCCAATCCCGCCTTCTTCACCGATATGCGCCCGCTGCTTCCTACAGATCGCGCGAGAGCACTGAACGATAGAACACTCAAAGCCGCATTTGCCAAGGTGATGAAAGAACTTATCGACCGGATACCGGGTGACGAGTGGGCGAAGGCCGGAGACATGCGGGAGCGTTTTGGTGTCTAGCCAGTCTTGTGGGTTCGATGTTGCGAACGCAATTCCTTCAGTCGATTCAGGTTTGACCGCATTGCCGAGTCGGACGTGACCGGCAAGAGTTACCGGGCCCCTTTGGGTTCCTCTGTTGCGAGAGTCCGTTGCGCAGAAGGTCACGGAGCGGGAGGCGCGAACTGCCAGCCAATGACCGGCCGCATAAAGGCACGTTTCTGTTCGTCCCGTTGTTTCGTTGCCTTTGCCCAGCGCTGCCGCGTAATGGCGGGCAGCGCTGCTATATGTGGGATCTCCGCGCCGCCCGCCATCGTTCCTGTACCATTCTACAATTCCCGTCCGACGATAGGTTTGCCGTATTTTCCATCCGCCTCGAACGCCAGCTTCTCGCCGATGCCTGCGGCAAGCCGGTCGTGGCGCCCCGAGCCGAGGAGCCCGTGCTGCTCGGCTCAGCGATCCTCGGCGCGGTCGCATCCGGTGCGTTCGGCGACATGACGGCGGCGATGCGGGTGTTGTGCGGCATCTCCAGCACATATGAACCGGCTTCGGGCAGAGTTGCCGAGAGGCATGAAAAGCGCTTTCGGGCAGCTTCAGACCTGCGCGCGCGCAATACGAACCGGCTGAGGCGCCGGTCAGCCGAGTTCTTGCGCGAGGCCGATGAGAAGGCCTTCTGGGCCGCGGATGTAACAGAGGCGGTACGCGTCCTTGTACTGGACCACTTCACCGACGAGCTCGGCGCCGCGCGTGCGGAGCCTTTCGAGAGTTTCGTCGATATCGTCCACGGTAAACATGGCGCGGAGATAGCCGAAAGCGTTGACCGGCGCCTTGCGGTGATCTTCGATAACCGTCGGCCTGATGAAACGGGAAAGTTCGAGCCGGCTGTGGCCGTCCGGTGTCCGCATCATCGCCACCTCGACGCTCTGGTCGCCAAGTCCGGTGACGCGACCGGCCCATTCCCCCTCAATCACTGCTCGGCCTTCGAACTCGAGCCCGAGCGCGCGAAAGAACTCGACCGCGCCTTCGAGGTCTTCGACGACGATGCCGATATTATCCATTCGCTTGAGCGCCATGCTTCCAGTCTCCCAAGGTGTCGTGCCAGTCTACAAGCCGTGACCCGGCCTGCCAACCGGAAGGGTCGTGGCCGCCGCTTGCCGCCGTCAGAGCCGCCGTTCCGTGTCGGCATCGAAGAGGTGAATCTGCGACGACGCAAACTTGAGACCGACAACGTCGCCGGGGGAGACATGCGTCCGTCCGTTGAGGACGACCACAAGCTCCGGTGAGGTGGCGGTGGTGAGGTAGGTTGCCGACCCGGTGGATTCGACAATCGCAACCGGTACCTCCAGCGTCCCTTCACCTCGCGGAACGATCGTAACGTGCTCGGGTCGTAGACCCAACGTCACCTCTTTTCCGGGAACGACGGGAACGTCGATTGCCATATGCTGCCGTCCGTTGAGTTCAAGAACGAGGGAGTGCCC
The DNA here is from genome assembly GCA_035299345.1 of Rhizobium sp. GTDB lineage: Bacteria > Pseudomonadota > Alphaproteobacteria > Rhizobiales > Rhizobiaceae > Allorhizobium. The sequence goes on along the minus strand of DATGWU010000763.1, from coordinate 2,798 downwards.
ATCGACGCCGCCGGTTGCAGGCATGAAGTTCATTGCCGGCGAGCCGATGAAACCGGCGACGAATTTGTTGACGGGCTTGTCATAGAGATCGAGCGGCCGGCCCTGCTGTTCGATGACGCCGGCGCGCATGACGACCACGTGGTCGGCCATGGTCATCGCCTCGATCTGGTCGTGGGTCACGTAGACAGAGGTTGCGCCGAGACGATCGTGGAGTGCGCGAATTTCCTTGCGCATGTGCACGCGCAGCGCCGCGTCGAGGTTCGAAAGCGGCTCGTCGAAGAGAAAGGCTTTCGGATGGCGGATAATGGCACGGCTCATCGCGACGCGCTGGCGCTGGCCGCCTGAGAGCTCGCGCGGGTACCGCCCGAGCAGGTTGGAAAGACCGGTCGTTGCCGCGACCTCCTCGGCTGCCTTCTTCGCTTGTGCCTTCGGTGTGCCGCGGATGCGCAGGCTGTAGGTGAGGTTCTGCTCGACGGTCATGTGTGGGTAGAGCGCGTAGGACTGGAAGACCATCGCGACGTCGCGCTTGCGCGGGGGTACTGTGTTCATGACCTCGCCGGCAATCCTCAGTGTTCCGGTCGAAATGCTCTCGAGGCCCGCGAGCGAGCGCAGCAGCGTGGACTTGCCGCAGCCGGACGGGCCGACAAGTGCGGTGAAGCTTCCCTTGCGGATAGAAAGGTCGATGTTCTTGAGGGCGTGGTACGCGCCGTAATGTTTGTTCACTCCGGAGAGCTCGATCTGGGCAGTCATTTCAGGGCTCCCGAAGTCAGGCCGGAAACGATCCGGCGTTGCATGAGGACGAAGACGGCAAGGATTGGCGTCACATAGATGGTGGCGTAGGCCATGATCTTGTTCCACTCGTTGGTGTTCGGGCCCATGAAGCTGTTGAGGCCGACACTCGCCGGCTGGAGCTCCACCGTCTGGATCATCGACTTCGAATAGACGAACTCTCCGAAGGCCTGCATGAAGATGAGGATGGCGCTGACCAGGATGCCGTTCTTTGCAAGCGGCAGGACGATGTTGAAGAAGGCGCCGATGCGGGAATTGCCGTCGACGAGTGCTGCCTCCTCCAGTTCCTGCGGCACGCTCATGAAGGTTGCGCGCACGAGCACGATGAAGAAGGGCATGCTTTTGGCGGCGATTGCCAGGACCACGGCAACCCGTGGATAGGAGAGCAGCCCGACCTGCGAGAAGCCGACGAAGATCGGCGTGATCATCAAGGATGCTGGCAGGACCTGCAGCATCAGGACGAGGAAGAGGCCGATATCGATCCAGACATTGCGGTAGCGTGCAAGCACATAGGCACAACCGGTGCCGAGCAGCGCGATGACGGAAACCGCGCCGCAGGCGATGACCAGAGAGTTCCAGATGTAACGGCCCATCAACCGGCTTTCCCAGACCTCGCCGTAAATCTGCCACTGCGGATCACGCGGCCAGAAATCCGGGGGATTGGCAAACATCGCCGAGCCGGATTTGAGGGCGGTGACATACATCCAGTAGAGCGGGAAGAGATAGATCGCGGCAAGCACGACCGCGACGCTGAGCATCAGTCTTTCGCGAAGGGTGTCGTTCATCCCCGCACCTCGTGGCGTGTCGATCTGACGTAGACGACGGAGGCGACCATCACGAAGACGATCATGATGACGGAGATCGTCGCACCCTTGGCGAAGTCGTACTGGCGGAATGACATGTCCCATGCCCAGTACTGCGTGACGTTCGAGGAATTGTTCGGCCCGCCTGAGGTGATCGCCGCGAAGAGATCGAATTGCTGCAGCGTGAAAATGAGGCCGAGCGCGATGATCGCACCGATCGACGAGCGCATCATCGGCAGCGTGATCGTCCAGAACCGCTGCCAGGCATTGGCCCCGTCGAGTTCGGCGGCCTCGTAGAGGTCTCCCGGAATTGAGGACAACCCGACCGAGAGCAGGATCATGTTGAAGGAGGTACCGAGCCAGATATTGGCGAGGATCACTGCCCAGAGCGAGTAGTTCGGGTCTGAGCGCCAGAAGATGTTGCCGGAGATGAGGCCGCTTTCGCGGAGAAGGAAGTTCAGGACGCCGAAGTCGCCCGAAAGGATCCAGTTCCAGATCGCGCCGACGACGAGGCCCGGCATGACCCAGGAAACGAGGAATAGGCCGCGCAACCAGGAGGCACCCGGAAAATTCGTCCAGAAGAAGAGTGCCAGCCCGAAACCGATGGCGAACTGCCCGGCGATCGAGGCCGTGACGAAGATGGCGGTATTGGCGAGGATTGGCCACGTCTCGGGCTGCGCGAAGAGTTCGCGATAGTTCCTCAGGCCGACGAAGGGCCGCCAGAGCGTGGCGAGGCTGAACATGTCGACCTCCTGGAAGCTCATCAGAACGTTGTAGAGAAGCGGGATGCCGGAGAGCGCAAGCAGGAAGGTGAGCGGCAGCGCCACGAGGACGATGTCGAAGCCCCGGCCATCGATGGTGCTGGAAAGGAGTCTCTTCATTTCGTTCTCCGCCTCCGCCGGGAGCATCCCGCATTCGCGCGGGACGACCCTCCGGGAGGAACGCGTTGCAAGCCTGGTTTCAGAGGCTCTCCGGCGCCCGGAGCATGGAGAACCCGAGCGGAACGATCAGCCGAGAACGGCCTTTATCTTCTCCGCAGCCTGGTCGAGGGCATCCTTCGACGACATCTGTCCGGTCAGCGCCGCCTGGATCGCGTCCTGGATAGCCTTCGAGATCTTCGGCCATTCCGGATGCGGACCACGGGCCTTGGCGAACTGCAGCTGCTCCTGGAAGACCTTGAGAGCTGCGTCCTTCTTTTCGTTGCCG
>DATGWU010000762.1:0-1985 GCA_035299345.1 Rhizobium sp. | reverse complement strand
TCACCCCTGACGGCCGTCGCATTCCTGACGGCTGTAACACCCCCTCAAGGAGTAGCGCAATGAAACGATCAATCAATGCAATGACGACCGCTCTCTTCGCAGCGGTCGTTATGGTGATGGCGAGCTTCTCGGCCTTCGCCGCCACGATCCATGCCCCCGACAGCTTCCTTTACGACGCCGTGCGCGGCCAGATCGTATTCGGTACCGACACCATCAAGTGCGGTCTGGCGCCGAGTTCCTACACCTACAACCGCGCGACGCACACCAAGCGCAGCGACGTGACCGAGGTCACCGGAACCGGCTACACGGCAGGCGGCCAGACGGTCACGGTAACCACAACCAACGACACCACCAACCATAAGCTGGTGATCGGCGTCCCGCAGATTGTTTGGTCCGGATCGACGACTATCACGGCCAGGCAGTTGTTCTGCTATAAATCGACAGGCACGGCGGCGAACGACAACCTGATCCTCTTCGCGGACTTCGGCGCCGATGTGTCTAGTTCGGGTGGGACCTTCACCGTCAACGCCATCACGATCGAATACTCCGGCTTCTGACCGGCAGTAGTCATGCCTTACGGCCTAGGCACGACGTTCGGTACCGCGGGTACCGACCGATTACAGCTCGCCATCACGCCGACCACGGGTCTGCGAACCTATATTGCAAGGATCGCGATCAATGCGAGCGGCGGTGGCGGCCTTGGCCGTTTTCTCGATGCTGAGCCCGGAACCTCAAATACCGAGGCCTGGTTCCGTGAGGCCAGCAGCAATCGAATCATCTACAACCGTGCGCATGCATCAGTCAATGGTGCGTGGTCGTGCCCGTGTCCGGCCGATGTTTCTGGCGAGCACGTGTATGGGATCTCGATCGATGGATCTGGTACCGCGTCGCCGACGATGTTCTTTGATGGTGTCTCGCAGACTGTCACCGTCGGGACCGCCCCGGTAGGCGGCGCGCAAACAAACACCGCTCCGATTTTTCTCGGTAATCGCAGCCCGGATTGGGGGCGTGGGCTTGATGGGAAATATATCTGGTTTGCGGCGTGGAACAACGTCCTCACGTCCCAAGAACACCTTGATTACTACAACGGCGCTGATCCCACATCGAGCACGGGTTGGACGTCGGGTGCCGCTCCATCGGGATTTATCGGCGTCATTCCGATGCTTCCCGGAAACGTCGATCCATACGGTCTGATCGTATCGGTCACGGGTGCAAAACTGCTCGGCCCTGCCGTTGCTACCGGCGGTACGGGAACCTCGACCGGATCAGGCACCGGCGGCTCAGCCACCGGCACATCAAGCGGATCAAATGCAGTGGCCAGCGGTGGTACTGGAACGTCTACCGGGTCCGGTACCGGTGGCACCGCGACCGGTGCGAGCACGTCGACGACGCTGATTTCACCGGAAGATCGCGGCAATATCTGGTTGGCGCAGTCCTCGATCACCAACGCGACAAGCACTACGCCGACCGTGACCATGTCGCCGCGTCGGCAAGTCAATGAGCAGAAGACCAACAGCGGAACCGACGACGCTGTCGCCAAGGGTTACTTCTTCTACGGCGCGACGCCTGGCGTGAACGGGAAAACGCCGACCTATAAGATGAAGTTCTGGTCGTCGTCCTCGCACTCCGAGGCGACAGAGCTTTTCAAGTGGCACTACGTCACGCCGTTGGACAGCACCTATCGGCCCGTCTGGTCTTACGACGCACGCACCTGGAACTACTTCGATAATTGCCAGTGGAACGCCGACGGCCTGTATCTGGACTTCTGGAACAACGCGGCCTTCACCAGTGACACGGTCTATATCGCCTCGGCCTTCCCGTGGCAGACCGACAAGACGGCCGAGTGGATCACGTCGCTGATTGCGCTCAGCTCGCCGTATCTATCGCAGCCGCCCAGCGCGGTGGCGTTTGGTGGCGATCCCTACCAGATCGGGCTGACGACTGCGCGCACAAACGAGCTCGGCGAGGCGATCGCGCCGTGCAAG
>DATGWU010000761.1:0-6294 GCA_035299345.1 Rhizobium sp. | reverse complement strand
GGGCCGGGTCTTCTCCTTCAAGGACCTGACGCTGCCGATGCCCGGCCGTCACAACATTTCGAACGCCTGCGCTGCCATCGCCGTCGCCAACCGGCTCGACATTCCGGAAGAGGCGATCCGCAAGGGGTTGTCGGGCTTTTCTGGCGTCAAGCACCGCTTCACGCTGACCGGAACCTGGAACGGTGTTTCGGTCTTCGACGACTACGGGCATCACCCGGTCGAGATCAAGGCCGTGCTTAAGGCCGCGCGCGAGGCGTGCAGCGGACGGGTCATTGCGATCCACCAGCCCCACCGCTATACCCGTCTTTCGAGCCTCTTCGAGGACTTCGCCAACTGCTTCAACGATGCCGACTGCATCATGCTGGCGCCGGTTTATGCGGCGGGCGAGGATCCGATCGAAGGGGTGAACGCCGAGGCACTGGTCTCGCGCATCAAGGCGAGTGGCCACCGTGACGCGCGATATCTGCCGGGACCGGAGGGTCTCGCGCCGATCGTCGCGGAACTGGCCAAACCCGGTGATTTCGTCGTGCTCCTCGGAGCGGGCAACATAACCCAGTGGGCTGCCGCCTTGCCCAAGGAACTGGAAGCGATTTCGGAAGGTCGGAAATGAAACAGGTCGATGGAGAAAAGCTGCTGGCCTCGCTCGGGGACGGCGTCAATCAATTGCGCGGGCGTCTGACGCCGGATGCGCCGATGGACCGGGTCACGTGGTTCCAGGCGGGCGGGCTCGCCGAGCTCATGTTCCATCCGCACGACCTCGACGACCTCGTCACCTTCCTGAAGCTTTTGCCGGAAGAGGTGCCGCTCACCGTAGTCGGCGTCGGCTCCAACCTGCTCGTGCGCGACGGCGGCATACCGGGCGTCGTGCTGCGGCTCTCCGCCAAGGGTTTCGGCCAGGTCGAGCTTGCCGGTGAGAACCGCATCCGCGCCGGTGCCATCACCCCGGACAAGCACCTCGCCGCGATGGCGATGGACCACAATATCGGTGGCTTCCACTTCTACTACGGCATTCCGGGCAGCATCGGCGGCGCGCTGCGCATGAACGCCGGCGCCAACGGCGGCGACACCTCGCAGCGTCTGGTCGAAGTCGAGGCGGTCGATCGCAAGGGCAACGTCCATGTGCTCTCTGCGGCCGACATGGGCTACAGCTACCGTCATTCGACGGCGCCTGCGGACCTGATCTTCACCAGCGCCGTCTTCGAGGGCTATCCCGAGGAGAAGGCGAAGATCCGCGCCGACATGGATGCTGTGCGCCATCACCGCGAGACCGTGCAGCCGGTTAAGGAAAAGACCGGCGGCTCGACGTTCAAGAATCCGGAAGGCCATTCGGCCTGGGAGCTCATCGACGAGGCGGGTTGCCGCGGGCTGATGATCGGCGGCGCGCAGATGTCGTCGCTCCATTGCAACTTCATGATCAATGTCGGTCATGCGACCGGCTACGACCTCGAATATCTCGGCGAGACCGTGCGCCAGCGGGTTTTCGAGAATTCCGGCGTCAAGCTGCAGTGGGAGATCAAGCGGCTCGGCATCTTCATGCCCGGACGCGAGATCAAGCCGTTCATGGGCGTGACCGAAGAATAAGCACCCCTGCGGATGAGGGGCCTTGCCCCGGTCATCGCGGGAATCATCGAAGACGGGCGGCGATTCCGCCCGTCTTGTCGTTTCAGACCCTTCTTTTCACCTGTAGTGCGGCTTCCGCTGCCCTTGGCCGGCCCCTTCGGCCGGTTCGGGAAATCCTCAAAATCAAAAGACATTTCAACGAGGTAGATCGCTCGTTCGATATTCGGTGCGCGAAAAAAATCCGTATCCGAGGCGTGCCGGTTAACGAAAGTAAACGCTTCATTAACCTTAATGTCGTTTTACTCAGACAACGGGTCATGTCTCGCCCAGACGGCGACAGACCTCAACAATGTTCGGTCTTTCGGAGCCGGGGGCGTAAATGAGTGGCAAGCATGTAGCCGTCCTGATGGGGGGTCTTTCTTCGGAGCGGCCGGTGAGCCTGTCTTCCGGGAATGCATGCGCCGAGGCACTGGAAGGCGAGGGCTACCGCGTCACCAAGATCGACGTCGGTCGCGACATCGGTCAGGTGCTTGCGGAGTTGCGGCCGGATGTGGCGTTCAATGCGCTTCATGGTCCCTTCGGCGAGGACGGCACCATTCAGGGCGTCCTTGAATACCTGCAGATCCCCTATACCCATTCCGGCGTGCTCGCTTCGGCGCTCGCCATGGACAAGGGGCAGGCGAAGATCGTCGCGGCGAACGCCGGTATCCCGGTCGCGGAGGCACGGGTGATGTCGCGCTTCGACATCGGCTCGGAGCATCCGATCAAGCCGCCTTATGTCGTGAAGCCGGTCCGCGAGGGGTCGAGCTTCGGCGTCGTGATCGTCAAGGAGGATCAGTCCCATCCTCCGCAGGTGCTCACGTCTTCCGAATGGCGCTACGGCGACCGGGTCATGGTCGAGCACTACGTCGCCGGCCGCGAACTGACCTGCGGCGTCATGGGCGACCGGGCGCTCGGCGTCACCGAGATCGTCCCGCAGGGGCACAGCTTCTACGACTATGATTCGAAGTATGTCGCTGGTGGCTCCCGGCACGTGTTGCCGGCGGAAATTTCACCGAAAATTTACCAAAAAATACAAGAATTGGCCCTGAAGGCGCATCAGGCGATCGGCTGTCGCGGCGTGAGTCGGTCGGATTTCCGTTACGACGACCGGTTTTCCGAAGACGGTGAACTCATCTGGCTGGAGATCAATACCCAGCCCGGCATGACCCCGACCTCGCTGGTTCCTGAGATGGCCGCTCATGCCGGTTTCGGCTTTGGTGAATTCGTTCGTTGGATGGTGGAGGAAGCATCGTGCTTGCGCTAGGCGGCAGAAAGCATAAGTCCCGGGCCGGGATTTCGGCTGCGTCGCCGGCCGGCGAGGCGGTGGTGCTTCCGCGTCCGCTGCGCCGCGTCACGCGCTTCGCGATCGGGCTCTGCTCGGGCCGAATCGGCATCCCGCAGTATGTCGGGCGCCTCTCCTTCGTCGGCTATTGCTCTTTTGTCGGTATCTACGGTGTCGTTGTCGGCGGACACGGGCCGCAGGTCGCGCAATCGCTGACCTCTTTCGCCGGTTTCGCCATCGAGGATGTCAAGGTCGCCGGCAACGAGCAGACCTCGGAAATCGACATCCTACAGCTTCTCGGGCTCGACGGCACGACGTCGCTGCTCTCGCTCGATATCGATGCCGCCCGCGATCAGCTTTCCAAGCTTCCCTGGGTCGAGAGCGCGGAGGTCCGCAAGGTCTATCCTTCGACCATCGAGGTCGCGCTGCACGAGCGCAAGGCCTACGGAATCTGGCAGCATGGCACGGAACTTTCGCTGATCGAGCGCAACGGCAGCGTCATCAGCCCGCTGCGCGACAACAAGTTCGCGACGCTGCCGCTCTTCGTCGGTCGCGATGCGGAGACGGCAGCTGCCTCCGTCGATCAGGAATTCGCCAAGTGGCCGCAGATCGCCGGCCGCGTGAAGGCCTTCGTTCGCGTCGCAAGCCGCCGGTGGGATCTTCACCTCGACAACGGCGTGGTCGTGAAGCTTCCCGAGGAGGCTCTCGATGACGCGCTCGCACTGCTCTCCAAGCTCGATGCCGAGCAGCAGGTGCTTGCACGAGACATCGCAGCAATCGACCTGCGGCTTCCCGATCGCACGACGATCCAGCTGACGCCCGAAGCGCAGGCGCGTCGTCAGGTGGTACTGGAACAGCGAGCCAAGGCCCTCAAGAAGGCGGAGCAGAGCATATGAGCCTTTTCGGTAGTTCCAGTTTCGGTCTGCCGCGCCTAAAGCCCCTTTCGGCGAAGCGGTCGCACGTCGTGTCGGTCCTCGACATCGGCTCGACCAAGGTCGTCTGCATGATCGGCCGGCTGACGCCGCGCAAGGAAAGCTCGGTCCTTCCGGGCCGCACCCACAATGTGGAAATCATCGGCATCGGCCACCAGCGCTCCCGCGGCGTGAAGTGCGGCGTGATCGCCGACCTCGATGCCGTCGAGAGCGTTGTGCGTCTCGCTGTCGACGCGGCGGAACGCATGGCCGGCCTCACCGTCGAAAGCCTGATCGTCAACGTCTCCGCCGGACGGCTCACCAGCGACGTCTACACGGCGACCATCGACCTCGGCGGCCAGGAAGTCGAATCGAGCGACCTGAAGAAGGTTCTCGTCGCCGCCGGCCAGCAGTCGCAGCGTCACGACCGCATCGTCCTGCATTCGCTGCCGACCGGCTTCTCGCTCGACGGAGAGCGCGGCATCCGCGATCCGCTCGGCATGTACGGTGACGAACTCGGCGTCGATATGCACGTCGTCACCGCCGAACGGCCGGCGCTGCGCAATCTCGAACTCTGCATCAACCGCGCGCATCTGTCGGTCGAAGGCGTGGTCGCGACCCCCTATGCCAGCGGGCTCGCCGCTCTCGTTGACGACGAGGTCGAGCTCGGCTGCGCGGCGATCGACATGGGCGGCGGCATGACCACCATCTCGGTCTTCGCCGAAGGCAAGCTCATCCACACCGACGCGATCGCGATCGGCGGCCATCACGTCACCACCGACCTCGCGCGCGGTCTCTCGACCCGCATCGAGGACGCCGAACGTCTGAAGGTCGTCCACGGCTCGGCGCTCTCAAACAGCACCGACGAACGCGACGTGATCTCCGTTCCGCCGATCGGCGAGGACGATCGCGACCAGCCGACCCAGGTGCCGCGTTCGCTGGTGACGCGAATCATACGCGCGCGTATCGAGGAAATTCTCGAGATGCTGCGCGACCGGATCCAGCAGTCCGGTTTCAGCCCGGTCGTCGGCAAGCGCGTCGTCCTGACGGGTGGCGCAAGCCAGCTGACCGGCCTTCCGGAAGCCGCCCGCCGCGTGCTCGCACGCAATGTGCGGATCGGCCGACCGATGGGGGTCGCCGGCCTGCCGGTGGCGGCCAAGGGACCGGCATTCTCGACCGCGGTCGGTCTCATGATCTACCCGCAGGTCGCGGACCAGGAGACGCATGCAGGGCAGGGCGGGTTGTTCTCGCCCTTCAGCAGCGGGAACAGCCGGATCGCCCGTGTCGGGCAATGGCTGAAAGAGAGTTTTTGAGTTTCTGCCTCGCCGTGGCGGCGCAAGGCAAGAAGAGTTGAAGAGATCAGGCCGGCGTGGCGATGCGGCCGGAGAAAGAAGGAACGGGTAACATGACCATTAAGCTGCAGAAGCCAGACATCACCGAGCTGAAGCCTCGGATCACGGTATTCGGGGTCGGTGGCGGTGGCGGCAACGCCGTCAACAACATGATCACCGCCGGCCTCCAGGGCGTCGACTTCGTCGTCGCCAATACCGACGCGCAGGCGCTGACCATGACGAAGGCGGAGCGGATCATCCAGCTCGGCGCCAGCGTCACCGAAGGTCTCGGCGCCGGCTCGCAGCCGGAAGTCGGTCGTGCAGCCGCCGAGGAATGCATCGACGAGATCATCGATCACCTGAACGGCACCCACATGTGCTTCGTCACTGCCGGCATGGGCGGCGGCACCGGCACGGGTGCGGCTCCGGTCGTCGCCCAGGCTGCCCGCAACAAGGGCATCCTGACCGTTGGCGTCGTCACCAAGCCCTTCCATTTCGAAGGTCAGCGCCGCATGCGCCTTGCGGAGTCCGGTATCGAGGAACTGCAGAAGAACGTCGACACGCTGATCGTCATCCCGAACCAGAACCTCTTCCGCATCGCCAACGAACGCACCACCTTCGCCGACGCCTTCGCGATGGCCGACCAGGTGCTCTATTCGGGCGTTGCCTGCATCACCGACCTGATGGTCAAGGAAGGCCTGATCAACCTCGACTTCGCCGACGTCCGCTCGATCATGCGCGGCATGGGCAAGGCGATGATGGGCACCGGCGAAGCCTCCGGCGAGAAGCGCGCCATCCAGGCCGCCGAGGCGGCGATCGCCAATCCGCTGCTCGACGAAGTGTCGATGCAGGGCGCTCAGGGCCTCCTGATCTCCATCACCGGCGGCAAGGACCTGACGCTGTTCGAAGTTGACGAGGCGGCCACCCGCATCCGTGAGGAAGTGGATCAGGAAGCCAACATCATCCTCGGCGCCACCTTCGACGACACGATGGAAGGCATGATCCGCGTGTCGGTGGTTGCCACGGGTATCGAGCCCGAGCTCGTCCGCCAGGAATCGGTGGTTCGCAACTCGAGCGCCGATGCCGTTGGCCGCGCCGCGCCGGCCCGTCCGGTTCAGGTGACCACGTCTGCCGCTGCCGCCGTCGCGGCGCAGGAGGTGCGTCAGCC
>DATGWU010000760.1:0-9328 GCA_035299345.1 Rhizobium sp. | reverse complement strand
CGTCTCGATCGTGATCTCGCTCGGCGCGGTGATCGCCTCGGAACTGCTGGCGCGCCGCCTCGCCGCCGGCACGGGGGCGCAATGAGGCTGCGCATCGACGTCCGCCATCGCCGCGACGGCTTCGAGCTTGTCGCCGACCTCGCGATCGGCGCCGGCCTGACCGCGCTCTTCGGCCCCTCCGGTTCGGGAAAGACCACGCTCGTCAACCTCGTCGCCGGCCTCGAAAGGCCGCAGGAGGGACAAATCGCTTTCGACGGCGAGATCTGGAGCGATGCGGAACGGGGGATCTTCGTGCCGCCGCACCGGCGCCGGATCGGCTATGTCTTCCAGGAGGGACGGCTCTTCCCGCACCTCTCCGTCCGGCAGAACCTCGCCTATGCCCGGCGCTTCACGCCGGCCGCCGAGCGCCGCGAATCGCTGGAGCGTGTCGTCGACCTGCTCGGCATCGGCCGCCTGCTCGACCGCCGTCCGGCCAATCTTTCGGGTGGCGAGAAACAGCGCGTGGCGCTCGGTCGCGCGCTGATGGCGAGCCCGCGGCTCCTCCTGATGGACGAGCCGCTGTCGGCTCTCGACAATGAGCGGAAGGCGGCGATCCTCCCGGACATCGAGCGCATCCGCGACGAGGTCGGCATCCCGATCCTCTATGTCAGCCACGCGATCGAGGAGGTCGCCCGCCTGGCGACCCGCGTGGTCGTGCTCGCCCAGGGCCGAGCCACCGCGATCGGGGCGCCGGACGAGGTGCTGAACGTCGTGCCGTCGGCGACGGGCGCCCTGCAGCCGGGCAACTTCTTCCACGCCGTCGTGACCGGCCACAGCCCGGAGGAGGGACTGACGCTCGCCGACAGCCGCGCGGGGCCGCTCTTTCTGCGTCAGGCCGACATGGCGGTCGGCACCCATATCCGTGTCTTCGTGCCGACCAGCGAGATCGTCCTTTCAACGACGGTTCCGGACGGCATATCGACCCTCAATCGTCTGTCGGGCCATGTCGTGGCGCTTGCGGATTCCGGCCATTCGGCCATGGTGACGGTCGATTGCAACGGCGAGCGGCTCGTCGCCGAAGTCACGCGCCGCTCGGCAGCAGGCCTCGGTCTCACGTCCGGCAAACCCGTCCACCTTCTCTTCAAGACGGTTTCGATCGCCACCGAGGGCCTGTTCCGCCAGGCGTGACGACTGCCGGCGATGCCGCCCGCTCAGTCGTCGTCAGCGTCAGCAGCGCCGTGCGGGCGGTAGGCCATGTCGAGTGCGCCTTCCACCCAGGCGAGATCGTTTTCGAGCGCGCGCCGGCTCTCTTCGTCCATGCGCCGGCAGCAGGCGAGCAGGCGTTCCCCGAAGGGGGTCAGCTCGGCGCCGCCGCCGCTTTTTCCGCCATGGCGGGTGGTGATCGAGGGTTCCCTGAACATCCGGTTGATCTCGTCGGCGAGCAGCCAGGCGCGGCGATAGGACATGCCCATGGCCGCACCGGCGGCCCGGATCGAGCCGTGCTCGACGATGTTGGCGAGAAGCTGCGCCTTGCCGGGGCCGAGGCGTGTGCCGTTCGGCAGGTCGATCCGGAGCGTCAGCCGCGCCGTCATTGCGGCGATACCATCTTGCCGGGGTTCATGATGCCGGCCGGATCGAAGGCGAGCTTGATCCGCTTCATCAGCTCCGTCTCGATCGCCGGCCGCGTAGCGATCAGCTCGTCGCGCTTCAGCTGTCCGACCCCGTGCTCGGCGGAGATCGACCCGCCCGCCTTGCGGACGATCGCATGCACGATGGCGTTCATCTCCCGCCAGCGGGCGATGAAGGCCGCCTTGTCCGCCCCGACCGGCTGGCTGATGTTGTAATGGATGTTGCCGTCGCCGAGATGGCCGAAGGCGCAGATGCGGGCGCCGGGCATCGCCGCCAGCACCGCCGCACCGGCCTCCTCGAGAAATTGCGGGATCCGCGCGACCGGCACCGACACGTCGTGCTTGATCGAGCCGCCTTCCGGCTTCTGGGCCTCCGACATGCTCTCGCGCATGTGCCAGAGCGCATCCTGCTGGGCGAGCGAGGCGGCGATCACCGCGTCCTGCACGAGGTCCGCCTCGAAGGCCTGTTCCATCAGCGTCGTGATCATCGCCTCGGCGGTCTCCGCCGAATCGGAGGTCGAAATATCGATCAGCGCATACCAGTCATGGGCGGTGTCGAGCGGATCGCGCACGCCCGGAATGTGCCTCTCGGTGAACTCGACGCCGATCCGCGGCATCAGCTCGAAGCCGGTGAGCGCCGTACCGCAGAGAAGCGAGGCACGCTCGAAGAGCGCCAGCGCGTCGGCGGGGGACTTCAGTCCGGCAAAGGCGACCTGCCGCCCGCGCGGCCTCGGGAAAAGCTTCAGCACCGCACCGGTGATGACGCCGAGCGTCCCTTCCGCACCGATGAAGAGGTCGCGCAGATCGTAGCCGCTGTTGTCCTTCTTCAGCCGCCGGAGCCCGTCCCAGATCTCGCCGGTCGGCAACACCACTTCCAGCCCGAGGCAGAGCTGGCGCATGTTGCCGTAGGCGAGCACGGCCGTGCCGCCGGCATTGGTCGAGAGATTGCCGCCGATGCGGCAGCTTCCCTCCGATCCGAGGGAGAGTGGGAAGAGCCGCTCGTGCGCCTCCGCCGCCTTCTGTACGTCGGCGAGGATGCAGCCGCCGTCGACGACGATCACGTCGCCCACGGTGTCCACCTCGCGGACGCGGTTCATGCGTTCGAGCGACAGCACGACATCGCGGCTCGCCTCGCGCGGCACCTGGCCGCCGACGAGGCCGGTGCGCCCGCCGGCCGGGACGATCGGCGTGCCGGTCGCGCTCGCAAGCTTCAGGATCGCCGCGACTTCTTCCGTCGACCCGGGCTTGAGGACGAGCGGCGAGGCGCCGTGATAGAGGCCGCGGCCCTCGACGAGATAGGGTTCGATGTCGGCGGCGGCCGTCAGCGCGTGGGCGGGGCCGACGATGTCGATGAAACGCTGCAGGAGGGCATTCACTGAATCCATCTTTCCTCTCCCTGGCTAACTCTCTCTCGGCGCCGCCGCCCGCTTCAGCCGGTCGTTGATCGCTTCCCCGAGCCCGCGGTTCGGAACGGGCGTGACGGCGATGTGCGCGGCCCCGCTCGCATCGGCCTTCTTCATGTAGTCGAAGAGATTGGCGGCGGCTTCCGCAAGGTCGCCGCCGGGGCTGAGGTCGAGAACCAGCTTGGCGCCATCCTCTCCCTCGACCGGCGCACCGGCGAAGCGGATCAGTGCGTCGCCTGTTGCGATGCGCCATGCGTTGAGCTGCATCGCGGCGTTCGGTGCGTAGTGGGAGGCGAGCATGCCCGGCGCCTCGATGGCCGCGCCGGCTCCGGCCGGACGCTCCACCGGCAATCCGCTCGCCTCTTCGAGCGCGTCGACGGCGATGCCGCCCGGACGCAAGAGCCGCAGCCTGTCGGGTTCGACGCGCACGATGGTCGATTCGACGCCGACGCGGCAGGGGCCGCCGTCGAGCACGTGGCGGGCGGTGGTCGGGCTGATCTTGCCGGAGGAATTGGCGCTCGGCGCTGCAAGCGGATGGCCGAAAGCGCGGATGAGGTCGCCGGCAAAGCCCTGCGGCACGCGCACGCCGACCGTATCAAGGCCCGCCGTCGCCAGCGGATGGATGCCGCTTTCCGGCTTCAGCGGCAGAACGAGGGTGAGCGGCCCCGGCCAGAAGTGCTCGGCGAGCCTGCGCGACACCGGATCGAAGACGGCGTAGCGCTCGGCCATCTGAAGGTCCGCCATATGGCAGATGAGCGGGTTGAAGCGCGGGCGTCCCTTGGTCTCGTAGATGCGGGTGATCGCTGCCGGATCGGTGGCGTCGGCGGCAAGTCCGTAGACTGTCTCGGTCGGCACCGCGACGGGCAGGCCGCGCGACAGGACCGCCACCGCCTCGGTGATCGCCTCCTGCCGGGCGGTTTCGATTGAAATGCACTTTGCCATGTCGGCGCTCGCAACGTCCTGTTTTCCCGTCCATAGCGTGTCTTGCACGCCGGGATCAAACCTCTTTTTGCCGGCGCGGGCGGAACCGGCGCGGCCTTTGTCCACAGGCGAAGGGACCGGATCGCCGACGGTCGCTAAAACTTTATCCATCGGCGTAACCGAAAGAAAGAATTCTGCCTTTTATAGTCCCGTCGAACGACAGATTCGCCTCGAAATGCCGGGACAACAGACATGCTTCCTCCGAAGAACCCCGCCTCCAGTATCGCCCTGCGTGTCGCGACCGCCATGCACCAGATGGGCATAGAAGGCTTGCCGCGGAACTACGAACTGGTTTACGAGGCCTATGCCGGCAGCAACCCGGAACTGGTTCGGGAATTCGTGGCGCTCGGCAAGAACAGGACGCAGGACGCGCTCGATGCCCTCGGGCGGAAATACTTGCCGCACCATCACGAAGCGGGCCTTCTGAGCCGCCACAATGGCCATGTCCGCGCCGAACTCAGCAACTTCATCAGCCTCCTGAACGAGGAGAAGGTCTCGCTCACCGATTACGGTCGCCTGATCGGCGACGCGTCGCGGGTGATCCTCGCCGAGGGCGACATCGACCATGTCGAGCTCGGGCAGTCGATCACCGCGCTCAAGGTCGCGACCGAGAAGCGGGCCACCCAGAACAGCACCGTCGTGCGTGCAGTCGTCAACAAGACGGCGGCGCTCGCCGACCTGCAGCGCGAGGCGGAAGACGCGGAAACGGCGAAGTTCGTCGATGCGCTCACCGGGCTCGGAAGCCGCCGCGCCTTCAACAAGGCGCTCGCCAAGGTCTACGCCAATCCGGACATGCCGGTGCTGTGCGGGCTCGCCGTCGGCGAGATCGACGAGTATGGCCGTATCTCCGAACAGATGGGCGCCACCGTCGCCGAACGCTTCCTGAAGCAGGTCTCGAAGATCGTACAGACGGTGACGAACGGCGGCGACCTCGCCTGCCGCTTCGACGGTGCGCGCTTCGGCATGCTCTTCTATACCTCCGAACAGGAGGAGGTGAGCCGCATCGTCGATCTGGTGCGGGTGAAACTCGCCTCGACGGCGGTCGTCAATGGCGGTTCCGGCCGCGCGCTCGGCCAGGCACAGATGTCCTTCGGCATCTGTTTCTCCGAACAGGCGCCGAACGCCTTCGATCTGACGAGCTATGCGGAACGGGCACTCGCGACCTCGAAGGCTGCGGGCGGCAATACCGTCACGGTCTATGGTGCGGGCGAGGGTGGTTTCGTTCCGAAGGACTGGCTGATCTACAAGAAGCAGTCCGTCGGCGGCTTCGGCGGCTGATAACCGCAACCGCCGCCCGGTCAGAGGGCGGCGATGATCTTGCGCAGCTCGATGTCGCGAGCGCCGAGCATCAGCACGTTCTTCAGGGCTTCCTTGGGGTCCCGGGTGCGGAAGAGCACGCCGTTGTCACGAACCGAGCGGTCGACCGCCATCGTGCGGCTGTCGCGATCGGGCTGGATCGCAACGGCGAAGTACATGCGCGAGAAATCCGGACGGATGCGCTCGAAGAACTGTTCGGTGCCGCCGATGTCGGCGAAAAAGTTGGTGAGGTAGAACGCCCACTTCACGTCGGCAAAGCGGGCGAAGCTGGTGCGCGCCGAAGTCACGTGGCAGTAGCCGAGATGCGGCTGGTTCTCGAGCGTGCGGTGAAAGATGAGCTTCGGAAAGCGGATCGACCGGTGGAAGGCGTTGATCCGCTCGTGGGTCGTCTCGCCCGCGGCTTCGAGCTTGCGACCGGTGCGCGCGGCCACCTCCTCGTGGGTGAGGTAACGACGCTCTTCTGCGAGCCAGTCCTCGCGGCGTCGTGAAATCCGCCCGGTGCGCAGGAACTCGCTGTGGACGGCCTTGAGCGCCGATGGCGGCGCGTCGTTTTTCTTCAGTGCGAAATATCTGAACTTCGGCATGGTCCAACTTCGGCGGCAAGGGCGAGGCTCTGGACGAGCTCCGACAGATCGGCATTATGGCGCGCTTTCGTTACGCGAAGCTTGCGTCGCTATCGACTTCCATTGCCCGGTTCCTCGCCGCCGCCTGCTTGTCAATTTGCGCCAATCCGCTTCTTCGAAAGAACTTGGACTGTCTGATTAAGTTTAAGTTATAAAACGGTTATTCTCGAAATCGCGATCTGCCGTTGGCGTCGTTTTTCAATGTCGTGATTGCTTGAGGCGATGTCGTTTCGCAGCGCAGCAGAGACGTGTCGCCTGTGGTTAGATGATCGAAGGACGGCGTCGGCACCCAATAAGCCGCCGGCCCGCTCTTTCCCGCCACGCCCTGCCGAACGAGGACACCGATGGATCTGCACAGTTCCGTGTTGCGTCAACTCAAGAGCCGCCGCGAGGGCTTCAGCCTCGCGCAGCCGTTTTACATCGATCCCGACTACTTCAAGCTCGACATGGAGATGATCTGGTATCGCGACTGGCTGTTCATCGGCCATGATTGCGAAGTCCCGCGCGCCGGCAACTATTTCACCGCGCAGATCGGCGATTACCCGGTCGTGGTCGTGCGCGGCAAGGATGGCGCGATCCGCGCCTTCCACAACACCTGCCGCCATCGCGGCCACCGCGTCTGCACCTCCGACCGCGGCGCCTCGGCCAAGCTCGTCTGCCCCTATCACCAGTGGACCTACGATCTCGACGGCTCTCTCGTTTTCGCCCGCCAGATGGGCGAGAGTTTCGACAAAAGCGAATTCGGCCTGAAGGCCGTCCATTGCGAGAGCGTCGGCGGCTACGTCTTCGTCTGCCTCGCCGATGAGGCGCCGGATTTCGCGCCGGTGCGGGCGACGATCGAGCCCTACCTGAAGCCCCACCGACTGTGGGAGGCCAAGGTCGCCCATCGCAGCACGATCATCGAAAAGGGCAACTGGAAGCTCGTCTGGGAGAACAACCGCGAATGCTACCATTGCGCCGGCAATCATCCGGAGCTCTGCCGCACCTATCCGGAAGCACCGACGGCAACGGGCGTGCAGGGCGCCAAGGACGATCCCTTCATCGCCGCGCACTGGGCGCGCTGCGAGGCTGCCGGCCTGCCGAGCGAGTTCCGGATGGACCCGACCGGCCAGTTCCGCACCGCCCGCATGCCGCTGATCCAGGAAGCCGAAAGCTACACGCTGAGCGGCAAGCCGGCCGTTCGTCGGCCGCTCTCCGCCGACGTGCCCGTCAGCCATATCGGCACCATGCTGCTCTTCCATTATCCGACGACCTGGAACCACATTCTCGGCGACCACGCGATTTCCTTCCGCGTGCTGCCGCTGTCGGCGGAGGAGACCGCCGTCACCACGACCTGGCTGGTCAACAAGGACGCCGTCGAAGGGGTCGACTACGATCTGGACACACTCACCCATGTCTGGACGATGACCAACGACCAGGACCGGGCGATCGTCGAGGAAAACGCCTTCGGCATCCGCTCGCCGGCCTATGAGCCGGGGCCCTATTCGCTGGATCACGAGGGCGGCGTCATGCAGTTCGTCGAGTGGTATTCGAATTTCATGGTCGACCGCCTCCAGGGTCGCGAAGCCCCCCTTTCCGCGGTCGCCTGATATGAATATCTCCGTCCCGAATTACCGCCATGTCGACGAGATGCGCCCCTGGTCAGACCGGGAGCACAAGCTCGCCTGCGTCGCCGTCACGCCCGAATCGCCCGACGTGATGACCTTCACCTTCCGGCCGGATCGCTCCGGTCTCTGGTTCCGTTACCTGCCCGGCCAGTTCGTCACGCTCGAACTGCCGGTCGGCGCGGAACCGGTGCTGCGCACCTATACGCTTTCCTCAAGCCCGTCGCGCCCCTATACCGTCGCGGTGACGGTGAAGGCGCAGAAAGGCTCGGTCGGCACGCGCTGGATGCTCGATCACCTGAAACCCGGCATGGTGCTGAAGGCGATCGGCCCGCTCGGCGACTTTTCCTATGTCCGCCATCCCGGCCGCAAATATCTCTTCATCTCGGCCGGTTCCGGCATCACGCCGATGATGTCGATGACGCGCGACCTGGGCGACCGCGCCCCCGACAGTGACATCGCCTTCATGCACTGCGCCCGCACGCCGGACGACATCATCTTCCGTGCGGAGCTCGAGGCCAAGGCCCGCGAGATGGAGAACCTCTCCCTCGGCTTCGTCGTCCGGCAGACCGCCCGCGGCCAGCTCTGGTCCGGCCTCAAGGGGCGGATCGACAAGGCGAAGATCGCGCTGCTCGCGCCTGATTTCCTCGACCGCACCGTTTTCTGCTGCGGCCCGGAACCCTTCATGGAGACCGTGCGCGACGCGCTTTCCGGCGCCGGCTTCGACATGAAGAACTACCACGAGGAAGCCTTCCAGCCGCTGAAGCCGGAGCCGCCGGTGGTGGTCGCCGATCCCTCGGGTGAGGTTGCACGCGCGAAAGTCACCTTCGCGTTGTCCGGCAAGGAGAGCGCCTGCGAACCCGGTCATACTCTCCTGCAGGCGGCCCGCGCCGCAGGCGTGCGCATCGGTGCGGCCTGCGAATCCGGCCTCTGCGGCACCTGCAAGGTGATGAAGCTCGCCGGCGAGGTGGAGATGAACCACAACGGCGGCATTCTCGACGACGAGATCGACGAGGGATACGTGCTCGCCTGCTGCTCGCGGCCGAAGGGCGACGTCGAGATCGAGGCCTGACCGGCCCATATCCGGAACAACATGGCTCGCCCGGACGTTTCCCCGGTGCCCGGGTGAGAGAACGTGCACGAATGCTTCGTTCAGGATGCCTTTTCTATCCCGGCGGGTATCTCGTTGCGACAATACTACGCTTTCGTTTTCCCGGAAAAGTCGTGGTATGATGTCGGACGAGAACTAGGATGGAGTGAGTGTCATGAATACGACAGTTAAGCGCTGGGCCGCGCTTGCTCTGGCCTCCGCCCTCACGATGGGCGTTTATACCCCCGCCGGGGCGGTGACCGTCCCGGTCCCTGCACCGCAGGTCGAAACCTCGGGCGATGTGCTCCAGGTCAGACACCGCGACTATCGACCGCCGTACTATTACCGCGGTTATCGCGGTTATCGACATCCGCGTCCGGGCTATCGCTACCACAACGGCTACTGGTTCCCGTTGGCTGCCTTCGGCGCCGGCCTCATCATCGGCGGCGCGCTCGCCACCCCGACCGTCCCGCGTGCCCGCATGGGCCTCAACCCGCGGCACTACCGTTGGTGCGAGGCGCGTTACCGGTCTTATGATCCGTATTCGAACACGTTCCAGCCGTATCACGGACCGCGCCGCCAGTGCCTCTCGCCGTACTATTGAGCGGAGGGTACCTGGAAGAGACGTGAAATGCCCGGCTTCGGCCGGGCATTTTTCGTTGATGGGACGGTTCCCGGCAAGACGGGAAAGGGGCACCGGCCC
>DATGWU010000759.1:0-2193 GCA_035299345.1 Rhizobium sp. | reverse complement strand
ACGACCAGCCGGTTCGCCTCCAAGGAGACGTCGAGTTCGCTCTCGGAGAAGCCGGCCACGGCCAGCGTGATTCGCAGCCGTTCCGGATCGTCGCCGACCTTGCGCAAACGCTCGATATCGTAAGGCGGATACCCGTCATTTGCGCGAGCGATCTGGGCAAGGATCGAGTCATTCGACTCGAATCCCAGAAGCAAGGGGGTTGCGAGCGGTTTCACGCGGCTCATTCGTCGTCCTCATCTCGGCGCCGGCCTTCGGGCCGGCGCGGGCCTGCAACGCCGTTTCCCATATGGGGTGACGCTTCGCCACTCGCAAGCGCGACGAGCTTGACAAGCTATGCCTGCGCGCCCATCACCCCGATCGACAACGAGCAGAGGTGACCAAGGGATGACCGTGCGCACAAAAATCATCATCGATACGGATCCGGGCCAGGACGACGCCGCTGCCCTCATGCTGGCGTTCGGCAGCCCCGAGGAGATCGAGGTGCTCGGGATATGTGCGGTTGCCGGCAACGTGCCGCTCCGGCTGACGAGCCGCAATGCGCGCATCGTGTGTGAATTGGCGGGACGCTCCGACATCGGCGTCTATGAAGGTGCCGACAAGCCGCTTGAGCGGCCGCTGGTGACCGCCGAGCATGTTCATGGCAAGACTGGACTGGACGGAGCCGCGCTGGACGAACCGACGATGTCAATTCGGCCGCAGCACGCCGTCGAATTCATCATCGAGACGCTGCGCCGTGAAGAGGAAGGGACCGTCACTCTCTGTACCTTGGGACCGCTGACGAATATCGGCATGGCTCTGCGCAAGGCACCGGATATTGCACCCCGCGTCCGCGAGCTCGTGATGATGGGCGGTGGGTTTTCCGAGGGAGGCAACATCACGCCCGCCGCCGAATTCAACATCTTTGTCGACCCACAGGCCGCCGACATCGTCTTCCGCTCGGGCATCCCGATCGTGATGATGCCGCTCGACGTAACGCACCAACTGATGACGACGAAGGCGCGAGTCGCGCGGATCGCCGCAATCGGCACCCGCCCGGCCAAGGTGATGGTCGACTGGCTCGAATTCTTCGAGCGCTTCGATGTTGAGAAATATGGTTCGGATGGCGGCCCGCTGCACGACCCGACGGTGATCGCCTACCTGCTCAAGCCGGAACTTTTCACCGGGCGTAACTGCAACGTCGAGATCGAGACGACCTCCGATCTCACCGTGGGCATGACCGTCGTTGACTGGTGGCGTGTCTCGGGGCGTACACCGAATGCCCGCGTCATGCGTCACGTGGACGCTGATGGCTTCTTCGATCTCTTGACGGAACGGCTCGCACGGCTCTGAAAACGAAAAGGCCGCGGACAGATCCCGCGGCCTCATGGCTTGGACAAAGGGCGCGTCGCCGCTTAGAACTCTTCCCAGCTCTCCTGGACCGCAACGGCTGCTGCGGCTCCGCGGACTGCCGGTCTGGCTACACGAACAGGTTCGCGCATTGCGGCTGCCGGATACGCGGCCGGTGCCATGGTCTCGCGTGCGGCGCCGGAGGTGCGGAAACGTGTCACCAGTGATCTCAGGTTCTGCGCTTCGGTCCTCAATGTCATGCTCGCTGCCGTTGTCTCCTCGACCATGGCCGCATTCTGCTGAGTGACCTGGTCCATCTGGTGGACTGCGGTGTTGATCTCCTTGAGGCCCGAGGCCTGCTCGGTCGCCGAGGCGGAGATCTCGGCGATGATCGTGTTGATCTGCATGACCTGCTCGGCGATCTTGTGGAGGGTGTCGCCCGCCTCGCCGACAAGGGCCACGCCATCCTTGACCTGGGCGCCCGAGGCCGTGATCAGCGTCTTGATCTCCTTTGCCGCATTCGCCGAGCGCTGGGCGAGCTCCCTTACCTCTTGCGCCACGACGGCGAAGCCCTTGCCGGCTTCTCCGGCGCGTGCCGCCTCGACACCGGCGTTGAGCGCCAGCAGATTGGTCTGGAAGGCGATCTCGTCGATGACCCCGATGATGCGGGATATTTCTCCGGAGGACTGCTCGATGCCGTGCATGGAGGTGACCGCACGCTGGACGACTTCGCCGGAGCGCTCGGCGTCCTGGCAGGCAAGCTGCACGGTCCGGGCGGCGATCGCGGCGTTGTCGGCGCTGGAATTTACCTGCTCGGTGAGCTGGTTGAGAGCGGCGGCCGTCTCTTCGAGGCTTGCCGCCTGCTGC
>DATGWU010000758.1:0-3429 GCA_035299345.1 Rhizobium sp. | reverse complement strand
CGTCGGGGATCACCCGACACTGGCCGATGGCGTCTTCGTCGGCGTGGCCCGCTGGCTCGATTTTCACGAAGTCGCGTCGGCAAGTCGCTGGCCGCGGATCGAGGCGCTCCGCCGGCGGCTGGAGGCGGATCCGGCCGTGCGTTTCGCGAGTGCGCTCGAGGAAGGGGAGGTCGCAGCGGGGTCCGGCGCCTTTCAGGGGCACGTACCGCTTGCCGAAGTCATCGACCGTTTCGGCCGCCGTTGAACGAAGCAGGTCGGCCATCGCCGACCTGTCACTTCGCGTAGACTGGTCCAGCGTTCGCCGGACCTATTCGTCCATCCTGTGGATTGCCCGACGCTCTCGCTGAGGAACCCAGATCAGGCACCGCACTGCGTGGCACGGGCCTGCCCCACCTCATTGAGCCTGGCAAATGCAGCCAGCACGGTGTGTTCGGACCGATCGAGACACATTTAGTCGAGAGGAATTGCGATGCTGGCTCCCGATATCCAATGAGCCTTAATGAAAAAAATGCTGCAGAATCTGCTCTTGCACCTGCAGGGGGCTTGCGATCCTCGGTTGCGCGGTGGCAAGACTATCGCGATCTCGCCCACTTTTGTCAGATATTCATGTCCAAGCGCCGTTTTTCCTTCCTCACCTTCCCTGCGTTGCTCGTTCTTGGCCTCTTCACCTGTATTGGCCTTGCGGCGCCTGCTATCGCCGCAGGCACGTGTATGTCGGCAGACATCGTGATCTATGGAGGTACGCCTGCGGGCGTGGCCGCGGCCATCGAGGCCGCCCACCTCAAGAAGAAGGTCATCTTGCTCGAGCCGACCGCCCATATCGGCGGCATGATGGCGAACGGCCTGACAAAGACGGACGCGTCTCCGCGCAAAGGTGTCTATGGCGGCATCGTCGCGGCGTTCCTGGAGCGCGCAAAGAAACACTATCGATCAAAGGACCCGATCCGCATCTATTTCGAGTCGAAGTGGGCCGAGGCAACAATGGTCACCCTGGTGAAGGCGAAACGGGCGACCATCATTTACGGGCAGCGCATCGCTTCCGTCCAAAAGTCAGGCACAGTGATATCCCGGATATCGATGACGTCCGGCAGAGACTTTTGTGCGCGCGTGTTTATCGATGCCAGTTACGAAGGCGACCTCATGGCGCTATCGGGCGCCACCACGATATTGGGCCGGGAATCGAGTAGCCGATACGGCGAGTCCGCAGCCGGCGCGCAGCAGATGAAGAAACCTGCTCTGGATGATGGCACCGAACTGACGATCGATCCCTATGTGCGAAAAGGGGATCCGTCCAGCGGCTTGATCTACGGTGTGTCCGACTACCCGCAGCGGCCCGCCGGCAGCAGTGACGAGCTGCTGATGGCGTTCAATTACCGACTCTGCGTCACCGACGTGGCATCAAACAGAATTCCGTTCAAAGCTCCGGCAAACTATGACGCGGGTCGGTACGAGGGTTTGGCGCGCTTTATCGAAGCCTATGAGTCGTCGGGAATCCCGTTCCACAATCGCTACTTTGTCGGTATGACCGTCACGGTGAAGAACAAGTTGGACGTCAATTCAAAAAGATGGTTTTCGACGAATTTTATCGGCATCGGTCGGGAGTATGTGCTGGGCGACGAAACAGCGCGGCAGAAGATCCGCGACGAGGTGCGCAGCTACACGACCGGTCTTTTCTGGTTTGCGGTATCTGATCCGCGTGTGCCAGCGGACGTCCGGGCGGAAACCGCGCGTTTCGGCTGGTGCGCCGATGAGTTTACCGACAATGACCACTTTCCAAGGCAGATCTATGTGCGCCAAGCGCGGCGCCTGGTCGGCCAGTATGTGCTGACGCAGAACGACATCCTCAAGAAGAAGAAGTTCCCGGACACCATCGGCCTGGGGTATTACACGATGGATCAGCACGGCATGATGCGGAGCGTTCGTGACGGCTACGTCGTCGACGAGGTTCGAGCCGGGATCCCGGCCGGCCCGTATGAGATTCCTTACCGTAGCATGCTTCCGAAATCATCTGAGGTCAGCAACCTCATCGTGCCCGTGGCGCTATCGGCGAGTCACGTCGCCTACACGTCGGTGCGCGTGGAGCCGACCTACATGGTGCTTGGGCAAGCTGCGGGCGCCGCGGCGGCGATGACGCCCGGGACGAGGGTCTCTGCGGTCAACATTGCCAAACTCAGAGCACGCCTCAAGAAGGACGGACAGGTCCTGTCCTACGGCAGCAAGAAGTAGGCGAGCCGCCGTGGGCAATGCGGGCGGGCCGATCGTCTGCGAACGCTTTCAGGGCAGCTGGGGTGGTAACGACGGCCTCGCTGCAGGCTGACTTTCGCGACGTTTGGGGGACAGAAAGCGGACCGGTAATGCGGTGGACTAGTAGGTGCCCAGGTTCAGCCCGCACAACTTCGTTGGTCGCGTTCAACACTACAATTTTTTCGTGCATTCACCCATTGCGGGTATTGATTTTGCTTTTCGCCTCACATAGCCATTGACGCAATTGTTGGTTATGGGGGCTGACTTGACTGCAAGGCATGGTTTTAAGCTTTCGCTTATATATGTTTCACTTCTTGCAATTCTTCAAGTTGCAAGTGTTTCGGAGATCAGGGCCCAAGAAGCCGATGTTCGCAGTGCCGGCGCGGACCCGTCGCTGGTTGCAGCCAGCGCCGAGATTACCGATGTCCGCAGTTCGGGAAGCTTCGTCTACGAATACCCGATCGAGGTCCCCGAATACTTCGGGATCGAGCCGAAGCTCTCCCTGAAGTATGATTCGAGCCGTAAGACCAAAACGGGCGGCCTCTATCAGGGCTGGCTCGGCTATGGCTGGGGGCTGGAGGGGATTGCCACCATCGAGCGGGCTCGGTCCGAGCAGGGCGTTCCTTCTTACGAGGATACCGACGTCTTCCTGCTGAACGGCCAGGCGCTGGTCAGTTGCACCTCCACGAGCCGAAGGGGCGCGTCCTGTGCGGCCGGTGGGAACTGGGTCTCCGAGGTCGAGAACTATCTGAAAATCCAGTATATTACGTCGACGAACAAATGGGAGGTCTCGGCCCGGGACGGGACGAAGACCACCCTTTCCTCGGTTGCAGATCTCGCAGGCTCGACCAGCACGGCGAACGAAGCGCAGAAGTACCGCTGGCTGGTCAGTCAGGTCGAGGACACCCACGGCAACAAGGTGAGCTACAGCTACACCTGCGAAACACTGCCGGTCTGCTATCCGCAGACGATCACTTTTGCCAACCGGACGGTCAAGTTCATCTACGAGGCGCGGCCTGATTACATTCTGATGGCCAACGGAGCGTCGATTTCGAAGACGACGAAGCGGCTGAAGACCATCCTGGTCAAGTATGGCTCGGCCTACACATCCGGCTATGCCTTGGCTTACAACACCGATCCGCAGAGCGGTGCCTCGCGTATCGCCGCAGTTCAGCGCTACGGCCG
>DATGWU010000757.1:0-3195 GCA_035299345.1 Rhizobium sp. | reverse complement strand
GCCGAGCGCCCGCAGGACCTTGGCAGCGAAATCTTCGGACAACTCGCTGCGAGCGACCGCGCGCTGGCGCTTGCGGCGGCGATCCTCTTCGGCTTCGGGCTTGTCCCCGGCTTTCCGCTCGCGGTCTTCTGGGCGCTGGCGGGCCTAGCCGGACTGCTTGCCTATGTGGCGCGCAGACGCCAGCACGGCGAAGAGCTTGCCGGCGCCAGTCCGCCGCGACGCGAGGCGGCACACACCGCCGTTTCCTCCGGCGGACGGGTCGTCGATCATATTGCGGGGACTTTGCCGGACGCCGGAAAACGAGCGGGAATGGCGCAAAGACTAACCCTCACGATGGGGGAGGGGCTCGCCGAACTCCTGCCGCAGCCGTTGTTCGCCGAGCGGACGGAGGGGCTCGCCGCATCCATACTGGAAGACCTCGGCATTGCGGTTCCGGCAATCGGATGGCAGGTGGATCCGCGCCTCGCCTCGGCCGAATTCCGTATCGATTTCGAGGCCGTTCCCGTGGTCGACGGCGTGCTCCTGCCCGATCATCTGATGGTCTGGGAGGAGGCCGTCGACCTCGACATCATGTCGATTCCCTACGTGACCCAGCCCGATCTCATGGGACTGAAGCTCGTCTGGGTCGACCGGTCGCACGCAGCGACCCTCGACGCCGCCGGTGTCGGCTATTGCGAGCCGGCGGACGTGGTGATGACGCTGGTCGAACGCGTCATGCGCCGCTATGCCCCCGATTTCATCGATGCGCAGGAGGTGCGTGCGCTGCTCGCGCGGCTGGAGGAGCCTCTCGGCGACCTGATCAGGGAAGTCCGGGAAGTGGTGTCGGTGCAGAAGCTTGCCGAACTGCTGCGCAGGCTCGTCGAGGAAGATGTTCCGATCACCAACATGCGCATCATTCTCCAGACGGTCGCGGAGCGCGCATCGCAGATCCAGAACCTGCAGGCGCTGGCCGACCATGTGCGCGCGAGCCTCGGCCGGCAGATCTGCTTCCGGCTCGCCGACCGCAACCGGGTCGTCTCCGCCTACCTTCTGACACGGCCCTTCGAGGACGAACTGCGAGCGGTGGTCGACAGGAACGGCGGTCCGGCGACCACCGTCCCGGACCGGCTGGCAGCGCAGATCGTCGCGGAATTCAAGGCGAGGGGAGAACAGGCGCCGGGACAGCAGCCGCACCCCGCAATTCTCGCGTCCATGGACGTCCGCCGGCACATCCGAAATCTCCTGATGCGCCACGACCTCCAGGTCCCGGTGCTGTCGTATCAGGAAATCGCCGCGGAGTTCAGTGTTCAGTGCCTCGGCTATATCGCGCTTCCGGTCGCCGGAATGCCGGAACTCGGAAGTGACGGTCGCGCATGAGGCCATCGGTCGAGATCATAAAGAAGAAGACATGTCTTGCTCGCGCAGAGGAGCGCGGGGAGGGGAACGAATAGGGAGTGGGATGCAAGTTTTGCGAAGCCTTCGCTTCTTGGCGACGAGGGGACTCTTTCAGTTTGTCTTTCTGACCGCGTTCGCGGTCCATTGGGCGCCGTCTCCGGCCAGCGCGCAGGTGAAGGTGGACGCCACCAACGGCGACGTGCTGGACCTCAGCGTCGGTGAGGGGACGATCCTGCGCTTCGACGAGCCGGTCGAGTCGGTGTTTCTCGCCGATACCGCAATCGCCGACGTGCGCGTCGTCTCGCCGGGCGTGGTCTACATCTACGCGACGAAGACCGGCGACACCAATCTGATCGCGCTTAGCGCCGACCAGTCGACGCGCGGTACCGTCCAGGTCCATGTCTCTGGCAATCCGAGACCCGCGCAGGACTCGGCGCTCGCTCTGCAGCCGAACACCCGCGTCGATATCAGCCTGTTCGGAGGACAATATGTGGGAACCGGGCAGACGCGGAATGTCGGTGAGGCGATGGACATGGAAAGCGTCCTGCAGAGCTATTCGACACCCGAGCGGCCGGCGCTCAACAACACGACGTTCGCCGGCGCCAACCAGGTCAATATCCGCGTCCGGTTCGCTGAAGTGGCGCGCAACGAGCTGACCCGCTTCGGCATCGACTGGAGCCTCTTCGTCAACAGCGGTTCCTTCTCTTTCGGCCTCGTGCGGACCGGCGGAGCCAGCAACGAAGATGACAGCGGGATCGCCATCGGTGCGAGCGGTGACCACGTCAACGTCAACGTCCTGCTCGATGCACTGCAGGCGAACGGCATCCTGACGATCCTCGCCGAACCCAACATCACCGCCGTCACCGGCCAGACCGCCAGCTTCCTCGCAGGCGGGGAGATACCTGTGCCGGTGCCGACGGACAACGGCCAGGTGGGCATCGAATACAAGCAGTTCGGCGTTTCGCTGCAGTTCACGCCGACGCTGCTGCCCAACAATCGCATCGCGCTGCAGGTGCGACCCGAGGTCAGCAGCGTTTCGCAGGACAGCGTCGTCTCGATCGGCGGGCTGGTGGTGCCGTCGCTGCGCATCCGCCGGGCGGACACGACTGTCGAGGTCGGCAGTGGCCAGACTTTCGCGATCGCGGGACTGTTCCAGAGGCAGGAGTCCCAGACGCTGAACAAGACGCCAGTCATCGGCGACGTGCCCATCCTCGGGGAATTGTTCAAGTCCAAGCGATTCCAGCGCAACGAGACGGAACTCGTCATCCTGATAACGCCATATCTGGTGACGCCGACCTCGGAGCGGAACATGAAGACGCCGCTGGACAGCCCGGCCGGTGCGATTTCCTCGCCGCGCAAGAAGGCAAGACCCGCAGCCAACAAGGGATATGGCTTCTATGTCGAATGATCGCCTTCCAGGAGCCGTAATCCCCGCAGCAGCACTGCTCGCCTGCCTCGTCGCCCTGGCGGGCTGCAACGGTTCCCAACCGCAGCCCTATTCACCGAACTACCGGTATCTCTCGACCACCGGTACCGCGCCGGCGAAGGGGAAGGTCGTTCGCAAGGGCTACGACACGACCACGAGCCAGGTGCTGGTACCGGACGCCTGCATCACGCCGGACACGGCCGATCAGCCGCTCTATCTCCCGCCCGGCTGCGCGAACAATCTGAATTTGCAGTTCATGGCTGTGGACCAACGACAGCTGCTGCAGGGGCGCGATATGGGGCCCGCGATGGCGGCTCCCGTCGCGCGCGCGGCGAAGGATTATATCGACGGGACCGGCGACCAGGTCATCCCACCGGGCACCGCAACGAACGAGA
>DATGWU010000756.1:0-3292 GCA_035299345.1 Rhizobium sp. | reverse complement strand
GCGATAGACCTCCCAGGCGGCAAGCCCGTTATACGTGCCGAAGATCGCAGCGGCAAAGACCGCACGGAAGACCGTCGAGTCCTGGAAGAGTGGCAGCGGGTAGATGGCGAGGCTCAGCAACGCGCCGGCAAAGGCCATGAGGTAGTTCGGCCGGCGATTTTCGAAGACGGCAAAGGCGCTCCAGAAGAGGCCGATGCCGGCAAACGCGACCGGAAAACCGAGCCCGGTCGACAGCCAGAACGGCACGACGAGACGCAACCCGTGCAGGACGGCACCGACGATCCCGGCGACCGAAGCAAGCCCGAGCATGGCGGAAGCCTTGTTGCTGCGGTCATGCCACCAGATGCCCAGCGAAATGACGGCGACGACCAGCGTGCCGAGGGCATAGACGACCATGATGGTCGGCAGGTGTAGAAATTGCTCCAATACTGCGATCCGGACAAAGTCAAACAAACCGGCATTCTGTCCGCGATGCGTGGAAAATCCGTTAAATCCTCGCCCCTGGCGGATGCCGGCCGGGCAATACCGTGGCGAACCTGCTCTTTTCTCGAAGGCACCTCATGCTGCCCGTCGACAAACTTGCAAAGAGACTCTTTCACGGCGCGGACGCGTCGTGGCTGGCCCCCGCTCAAGGCCGGGGTGACGGAGGAGACGGGGCCGCTCCGGTCGCTACGGCCGTCCTCGGCAGCCGCGTGCCGAAACGGAAAAAGCCCGCGGGGTTCGCGGGCTTTCTCCTCCTCTGCGCGGCCCCGGGGGCGTTGGGGCGCGCTGCTCGCCTCAGAGCTGAGCCAGTTCCTTCTCGATCTTTTCCTGGGCCTTCTTCGGCGCCTTGACGCTCTTGATCTCATCGACATTGGCGGGGGCGTCACCGACGACAACCACGGCGACCATGCCCATGCTGAAATGCGGGTTGCACTTGATCACGTAAGCGCCCGGCACGGTGAAGGTGGTCTTGACCGTCTCGTTGATCTTGCCCTTGAACGCCTCGGCGCCTTCCGGGATCATGCCCTTGACGGTCTCGGCGTTGTGGCCCTTGTCGGTGGGGACGAAGGTGACGGTATCGCCCGGCGCGACCTTGGTCAGCGCGGGCTCGAACACCATGACGCCGTCCTTGCCCTTGTTGAGCATGTGGACCTCGAAATCGGCGGCGAGAGCTGGCGTGCCGAAAGCGGTCAGCAGGGCGGCGCCGATGAGGTACTTGGTAGCGGAACGCATGTCATTCTCCTTGTTGTCAGGACATCCCGGGGTGGATGCCGTTGCCCTTTCCTTAGGCCGGCGACGCACCTCCATCTTTGACGTAACGCAAATTAGATTCACTCGGAATGAATCTTTTACGGCAAAAGGAAAGAGAGGCCTGCGCTATTTGTCGCGGCCTTCCGCGAGCTGCGCCAGCTTCTGCGGATCGAGCACCACGAGGCGCTGGCGGCCACCCTCGACGAGGCCGCGGGACTCCCAGCCGCTCAGGATGCGGGACACCGTGTGGAGCGTCGTTCCCGTCATCTCGGCGATGTCCTGGCGGGAGATCTGGAAGTCGATGCGGATGCCGCCGCCTTCCGGCTTTCCGGCCCGCTTGGTGAGCCGCAACACCGTGTGGGCGACGCGGCGCTCGACCTCCTCGGTCGACATTTCCCGCAGGCGGGTATGCGCTTCCTCGAGCCTTTCGCCGATCGTCTGCATGGCACTCACCGCCAGTCCGGGGTTCTGCTCGACGAAAACCGGCCAGAGTTCGGTGGCCCAGGCGAGCACGATCGACTCGGCGGCGGCGACCGCCGTGCCGGGGTAATCGCTCCGCCGGAGTGCCTTGGCGAAGCCGAAGAGGTCGCCCGGGTGGACCACCCTGACGATGATCTGCTGGCCGTCCGGGGTGACCTGCATCACCTTCAGACGTCCGTGCAGCAGCAGATAGAAATGGGTCGCAGCATCGCCCTGTTCGAACACCGACTCCCCTTGCGGGACGCGACGGGAATTGGCGAAGGCGAGAAGCTTGTCCAGGTCCGCATCGCCCATCTTCTCGAAGAGCGAAAGCGACCTGACGAGTGTCCGGTCTATGGCAGCCACGGTATCCTCGAACGGTGGATGACTTTCGACCGTTATACCCGTATCGAGAAAGGGGGCAAAGCCGCGACGGCGATTTTCGGAGTCTTTCTCTCCGGTTTTCAACGCCTTTGCGACACGGGGCCGTGGACGCTTTGTCGCAGGGCGAGAACGGGAGGGCCGCACGGCGCGGATCAGCTTTCGAAAGCCGTCCCGCGGGTCAGCGCCCGGAGGAGCGGCGCGTACCAGCGGCCGTCGCGAACGAGGCGGAAGCCGAGATTGTCGGGCGGTGTGCCGACCGAGCAGCCGCCGCTCTTCGGATCTCGGATGAAGGAGCTCATCGGCGCGCGGTGCTTGCCTTCGGTCAGATAGATGCCGCAGGCGCTGACCTCGCTGAGCACCTGGCCCTCGCCGTCGACATTGACGCGCGTGTCGCAGGTCGTCGTCCATTCCCAGACATTGCCGGCGAGGTCGGCGACGCCGTACTCGTTGTCGCCGAAGGTGCCGAGCGGCTGGGCGAGCGGATTGCGGGCCGCCTTGCGGGCGGCTTCCCGCTCGTAGTCGGCAATCCACCGCAGCGCCGGGTTCCGGCTGTCGGCATCTAGGCCGAGTGCGTCGTCCGAACCGCGCGAGCCGGCGGCGAAGGCCCATTGCTCGGCGGTCGGCAGGCGCCAGACGCTGCCGGTCCTCTCCGACAGCCAGCGGGCATAGGCGACCGCATCGTCATAGCTGATACCCGTCGCTGGCACGTCTCCCGTCGGCACCTCGGCCTTCGGGTCGGTCGCCGCGCAGGCGCCGTCCATGACGCAGCGCGCGTAATCGGCGGCGGTGACCTGGTATTTCATGATTTCCAGCGGCGCATCGGCGGTTGCCGTCACCATCGGCGCGTCGACGGCAAAGCCGTTGCGCAGGTAATCGACGGGACTGCGGTAGCTGAAGGTTCGCGGCGCGACGACTACCGTCTCGGGGGCGGCAATGCCGGCCGTCGCAGGCTCGCTGCCGACCATCCCGGAACTCACGCCGACGGCGGAAGCGAGCGCGGCGAGAATGAGCGCCGGAAGAGCGAGCGAGGCGACGGAAGCGGCGGCGGGTTTGTGAAGTGTCGTTGCCATGATCCTGTCCTTTCCACCCGCCGCGGAGGAAAACCGCGGCAGGCTGTCGTCACGGGGCCGAGGTCCCGGGCCCAGTCCGTCAGATCGACGCGCCCGGCTTGACCGATGTCATCAGGTCGTCGTTCCACTCGCCGGTGACCTTGAAG
>DATGWU010000755.1:0-11884 GCA_035299345.1 Rhizobium sp. | reverse complement strand
CCTGCGCCGGCACCGAATACATCAAGAAGGCGACCGGCCAGACGACCGCGAACTACGGCCTGACCGAGGGGCGCGACTATGACGATCTGAACGGTTTCCTGCATCGCGCCGACGAACTTGCCCACTCCTTGCTGGAGGAGGGGATTACCGCGATGA
The DNA here is from genome assembly GCA_035299345.1 of Rhizobium sp. GTDB lineage: Bacteria > Pseudomonadota > Alphaproteobacteria > Rhizobiales > Rhizobiaceae > Allorhizobium. Next base: position 11,728 of record DATGWU010000755.1, on the reverse strand, counting down.
AGATATGGCCGTACGATGCGGCGGCAGAGAAGACGCGCGGTCAGTACATCTCGATGCCGGACCTCAAGCAGGCGCTGAGACCCTTCGAGAAGATCCGCGACGCGGTCGGCGACCGGATGGATATCATGGTCGAATTCCACTCGATGTGGCAGCTCCTGCCGGCGATCCAGATTGCAAAGGCGCTCACGCCATTTCAGACGTTCTGGCACGAGGACCCGATCAAGATGGATAGTCTCTCCAGCCTGACACGCTACGCCGCTGCCTCGCCGGCTCCGATCTCGGCCTCGGAGACGCTTGGCTCCCGCTGGGCCTTCCGCGATCTTCTCGAAACAGGGGCAGCGGGCGTGGTCATGCTCGACATTTCCTGGTGCGGTGGTCTGTCAGAGGCTCGCAAGATCGCCGCGATGGCGGAAGCCTGGCACCTGCCGGTCGCCCCTCATGATTGCACCGGCCCGGTCGTGCTGTGCGCCTCGACCCACTTGTCGCTCAACGCACCGAATGCACTCGTGCAGGAAAGCGTCCGAGCCTTCTATCGAACCTGGTACCGAGATCTGGTTACAGCTCTTCCCGAGGTCCGTAACGGCATGATCACCGTTCCTCCCGGTCCCGGACTTGGAATGGAGCTTCATCCGGATCTCGACCGAGCCTTCACAGTCACGCGCCGCCTATCAGATGCGGCGAGTATCTGAACCGCTGTTCCGGCACCGACACAGCAGAGGATAGAATGTCAACGACCCCCACCCTTTCGTCCGCCACCCGTATGCCTGCCGTTGCAGGGCCTTTGGTCATGCTGCTCGGCATGCTTCTGTTCGGGCTGAACGACGCCATGGGCAAGTGGCTCCTCTCCAGCTATGGCTTGGGCCAAGTGGTGCTTATCCGGAGTATCGCTGCTCTTCTCGTCCTCTCGCCGTTCCTTTGGAGGGGCGGAATGTCGTCGCTGAGGAAGGTGGAGCGGCCATCGATGCAAGTTCTTCGGGTGGTATTCTCGACGGTCGAGATTCTCTGCTTCTATTACGCCGTCATGTATCTGCCGCTCGCAGACGTGATGACCTACTGGCTTGCCGCACCCATCTACGTCGCGGCCGCATCTCCACTCCTACTGGGTGAGAAAGTGGGTTGGCGGCGCTGGAGCGCGATCGCGATCGGTTTCTTCGGCGTCATCATCGCGTTGGAGCCGTCACGTGCGATGTTCACCTTGCCCGCGCTCATCTCGATCGTCGGCAGTGCCGCGTTTGCCTTCATGGTGCTTTCGGGACGCGGCCTGCGTAAGACGCCCGACCGCGCACTTGTCTTTTTCCAGATCGTGGGAGCAGAACTCGCCGGTCTCGCCTTTTCCTCGTTCGACTGGGCGCCAATCTCTTCTGCTCGTGATCTTCTCTTGCTTGGACTGTTGGGTATCGTGGCCATGGCGGCGCATATGCTCGTCAACCGCGCACTCAAGATCTCGGATGCAGCCACGGTCGCGCCGCTTCAATACACGTTGCTTCTCTGGGCTGTCGTCTTCGGCTGGATGTTCTTCGGCGATGTGCCCCGCATCGGCATGATGGTCGGTGCGGCGCTTATCATCGCCTCCGGTCTCTTCATTTTCTTCCGTGAACGTCAGCTCAAGAAACGAGACACTGTGCTCCCTGCCGTTCCTGAATGAGAAGACCCGCGGTCGCCCTCTCGAAGGGCTCCCGCGGGTCCATCTTCCAGGGAGGAGGTTCCTATTTACTTCTTGCGCATGTCGGCCAGAATGCTCTGCACCCGATCAACGACTTCGGCGCCGATCGTCTCCTTGTGCTTCTCATAGACCACCTGCGACTTCTCCAGCATGCGGGCATACTCTTCGGGGGACAGCGTGTTGACCTCGACGCCGGCTGCCTTGATCTTCTCGAGCGACTTCTCATTCAGTTCGCGGATGACCTTCCGCTCAACGTCGCGGCCGACAACGGCGCACTCGCGAAGCGCCGACTGCTCGTCCGCGGTGTAGGTGTCGAAGATTGCCTTCGAGAAGAGGAACAGGAAGGGCGTATATGCGTGCTTTGTCTCGCTGACGTAGTTCTGCACCTCATAGAACTTCGAGGTGTCGATCGTGACGTAAGGATTCTCCTGCGCATCGATGGCTTTGGTTTCGAGCGCGGAGAAGACTTCACCGAAGGCCATGGGTGTCGCGTTGGCACCGAAATTCTGGAAGGTGTCGAGGAAGATGTCGTTCTGCATGACACGGACCTTCATACCTTCGAGATCTTCCCACTTGGCCACCGGCTTCTTCGAGTTTGAAAGGTTGCGGAAGCCGTTCTCCCAGTAGGCGAGGTTTACCAGGCCGGCTGCTTCGAGCTTCTGGTTGAGCAGGTCGCCGAACTCGCCATCCATGACGGCGTCCGCCTCCTCGTTGCTGGCGAAGAGGAAGGGCAGATCGAAGACACCGAGTGCCGGAACGATGCCAACGAGGGGCGACGAGGAGGTTACGACGGCCTCCTGCACGCCCGAACGAAGGGCCTGCGTCGCTTGCAGATCGCCACCGAGCGCGCCGCCCCAGAAGGCGGTCAGCTTCATTTTGCCGCCGGACTTCTCATCGAGGCACTTCTGCATCGCCTCGATGCCGTTCCCCACCGGGTGGTCGGCATTGATCCCGTTGGAAACGCGAATATTGCGGTCGTTATAGTCAGCGAATGCCGGCGCGGCGGCAGAGCATGCGAATGCGATGGCAGTCGTGGCAAGTAGCAGTCTTCTCATGGTATCCTCCCATTGAGTTGGATGAAGTCGCAAGTCTCAGCCGCAGTCAGTGCAGCCATCGGGCCGGTACGATGACCAGATCCGGAAAAACGACGAGGGCGAAGAGAACGATGACCTGCGCGAGCAGGAAAGGTGCGACGCCGATCGTGACTTTGCCGAGCGGCACGCGTCCGACGCCGCTGACGACGTTCAGCACGACACCGACAGGCGGGGTCAGCAGCCCGATGCAGGTATTCATGATGAACAGCACCCCGAAATAGACCGGATCGATTCCCGCCTGCTTGATGATCGGCATCAGAACGGGCGTCAGGATCAGGATCGTGGGGGTCAGGTCGAGTGCGGTACCGACGACCAGCACGACGAGCATGATGACGATCATCAGCAGGATCGGGCGATCGATGAGGGGCTCGATATAGCCGGTAATTTCGGCCGGAATGTTCGCCGCCGTAATTAGCCACGCCGAGACGAGCGCAGCACACACCAGGAACATGATGACGGCCGTCGTCTTGGCTGCCTGAAGAATGACATGCGGCAGCTCTCTGGGCGACAGTTCCCGGTAGATGAACATGCCGACGAAGAGGGCATAGGCGGCCGCGACCACGGCCGCTTCCGTCGGCGTCACGATGCCAGCTTTGATGCCGCCGAGAATGATGACCGGCATGCCGAGTGCCCAGAGCGCCCGGCCCGTCGCACGAACGCGTTCCTTCATCGGAGCGCGCGGCAGGGCTTCGATCTTGTCCTTGCGCACCACGAGCAGCCAGGTGACGACCAGCGCGATGCCCATCATCAGCCCGGGGACGATACCCGCCATGAACAACTGCGTGATCGAGACATTGGCGGAGACGCCGAAGACGATGAAAGCCATCGACGGCGGGATGACCGGAGCAATGACGCCGCCGGCGGCGATGAGGCCGGCGGAGCGCGGGACGTTGTACCCGGCCTTGGCCATCATCGGAATGAGGATCGCCGCAAGCGCTGCCGTATCTGCGGCCGCGGAGCCCGAAATGCTGGCCATGATGACTGCCGCCATGATCGCGACGATACCGAGACCGCCGCGAATATGACCGACGCAGGCAATGGCGAAATCGATGATGCGCCGCGACAGGCCGCCGGCATTCATCAGTTCACCGGCGAGAATGAAAAAGGGGATCGCGAGCAGGGTGAAGGTATCCGCGCCGGCGATCATGTTCTGGGCGATGATCTGCGTGTTGAACATGCCCATGAACCACATGAGCACGACGCCGCAGAACATCAATGCGAAGGCCACCGGAACCCCGACCGCCATGGCACCGATCAGCGAGATAATGAAGACGAGCAAGGTCATCAGGCGCGCTCCGACAGATGCTCGAGCGACATGTTTTCTCCGACGAATGCGGAGATCTCGTCCTCCGTGACACGGCCTGTCAGCAGGCGGAAAAGGCGTTCGAGCGCGATCAACACGACGCCGGCGCCGGTGAAGAAGCCGATTCCGTAAACCCAGATCATCGGCAGTTTGGTGACCGGCGAGGTCATGCTGGCATTGATAGGTGCTTGTTTCCACGTGCCCCAGAAGAAGATTGCCGATACCGCGATAATGATGATGTTCGAGAGGATCATGCAGATGATCCGGCCTTTGCGGCCGAACAGCACGACGAGAGTCTCAACACCGAGATGGGCGTGCTCGCGAAATGCCACGACGGCGCCGACGAAAGTCAGCCAGACGAAGAAATAGCGCGAGAGTTCGTCGGAAACGTTGAGGCCGGAATTGAAGCCATACCGCATGACCACGTTGACGAAGACCATCACCGCCATCGCCGACAGAAAGAAGATCAGCAGCAGTTCCAGGACGCGATAGAACGTATCGATTATCTTCTGCATCGCCTTTAAACCCTGTTCAGAAGGCCGCGGGCAGCCAGATTGCGGATCAAGGCGGTTGTGCCGAAGGTCCATTCCGGACAGGCGTCGCTGCGTTCCACCCAATTCACCAAGCGTCCGAGCTTCGGTGTCGAAATTTCGACGCGGTCACCGATCTGGTGGGTAAAGCCAAGGCCTGCGCCGTGGCGGTCCTTCACAGGCGCGAACATGGTTCCGAGGAACAGCACTGCGCCATCCGGGTACTGGTGGCTGCGGTTCAGCATCTGGGATACCAGGTTCTCGGGAGATCGACTGATCGCTTCCATCGGACTCTCACCTGACATCTCGAAGCCGTCTTCGCCCTTGACCGTGAGTGAAACCCTCACGCGCCGTAGGTCATCGAGCGTAAAGGCGTCGTCGAACAACCGGATGAACGGTCCGATCGCACAGGAAGCGTTGTTGTCCTTGGCCTTCCCGAGCAGAAGTGCTGACCGTCCCTCGACGTCGCGCAGGTTGACGTCATTGCCGAGGGTTGCACCGACGATCCGCCCGTCGGCCCGAACGGCGAGAACGACCTCGGGTTCCGGATTGTTCCAGGAAGAGATCGGATGAAGGCCGACGAGCGCGCAGCAGCCCACCGCAGACATCGGCTGGGCCTTGGTGAAGATTTCCGCATCGGGTCCTATGCCGACCTCAAGATACTGTGACCACAGACCCATCTCCTGAAGCAGAGCCTTCACGCTCGCAGCTTGTGGCGAGCCAGCAACGAGGCCGCGCAGGCTGTCTCCGAGAACCGGTGCGAGGCGAGAGCGGATTTCCTGAGCGCGGAGCGGGTCGCCCTTGGCTTGCTCCTCGATCACGCGCTCCAGCATGCTGTCGGCAAAGGTCACCCCTGCGGCCTTGACTGCCTGCAGGTCGACAGGTGCCAGCAGGGTCCCTGCTCGACCGAACAGGAAATCGTCGACCGATCCGAGGTCGGAGAAGGCCTTCGGCTCGCGCAAACTCGCAATCAGATCTTCAGTGTCGAGCAGTGTCGCCATGGTGGCTGCCAGCGACGTCAGATCCAGAATTCGGCTGTTCGAGACGAGGACAGGGCAGGGGCCGCCGGCGGCATTCGACCATACGCGACCGACCAGCAGGGCATCGGTCTCCTCAGGCAGGATGGTCTCCGCGTGAAGGATACGATCAGTGTTCATCCTTGTTCCTCCCCAGCTTTCCGCTTCACGGGTCGCCCTCCGAAGCGGCCCGTTGCCGTATTGTCAGGATGTCAGACAACATTACCGCTGATCTTCTATTACTCCGTGTCGCTCATGTCCAGCGTCGAAAGGGGCGGAAGGCAGGAAAATTGCCGGGTCCGACCGCGGCACCGTCTAGCGGCCGAGCTTCCTTGATCTGCAGTCTGAAGCTACCGCTCCCGGCCGCTAGAAGGTCTCGAGTGTGAGATCGAGCCGGGAAGCGGCGCCGAGCAGGTGCTGGCGCATAGCGTCGCGCGCTTTCAAAGGATCACGCAACGCGACGGCATCGCGGATCACTACGTGCTCGGCGATCGTCACCTCGACAATTTCCTCGAGCACGGCCGCCGCGCGTGCGGCGTTGATCGCATGACTGATCCGTTCGGCGATAAAGCCGATGAAGAGCGGGAAGTATTCGTTATGGGTCGCGGCGGCGAGAGCGCGATGGAAGGCGAGATCGGCAATGATACCTTGCTCTGTCCATTTTTCCGCTCCGGTCATCTGGTCCAGCGCTGCGTCGAGTTGCTGCATGTCCTCAAGGTCATGATGAACGGCAGCAAGGCCGGCGGCCTCGATCTCCAGCGGCATGCGGAGCTGGAACAGGCTACGAAAACTCTCGCGGTCGACGAGTTCTTCCTGCTCGATCCGGATCGTCGGCCGCGCATGCATATCCCTCACGAAGGCGCCGACGCCCTGACGGGTTTCAACGAGCCCTTCGTTCCGCAGTTGTGCGATCGCCTCGCGCACCACCGATCGACTGACGCCGAAGGCCTTGGCCAGAATATGCTCGGTCGGCAGCTTGTCGCCCGGTTTGATGCGGCCCTCACCGATCTCGCGGGCAATGTGGCTCGCAATTCGCGCCGGTAGATGCTCGCTTCGCCTGATCTGGCCGAAGTCTATCGCCATGGAAAATACTGCCTCTCGAACAATCCTCGCTTATTCTACGATAATTCCTTCAAATTCAATTGGCATCCCGGATTCATGACCATTGCCGGGTCGATCGCCGTCTTGATTGCGGTCAGCAGGTGGTGCTGTACACCAGGCAGCCGTTCCTCGAAGTCGACGCGCTTCAGCCGGCCGATGCCGTGCTCCGCGCTGATGCTGCCATGATAGCGATCGAGCACGGCGTTGATCACCTTCTTGGCTGTGTGGATGCGATTCAATCTTTCGGCAGCCGCCAGGCTTGCGGGCGGAAGGACGTTCAGATGCACGTTGCCGTCGCCGACATGACCGTATGACACGCAGGTGCAATCCGGTGCGGCGGCTGCGACAGCAGCCTCGGCTTCCCTCACGAAGTCTGGAAGGCGCGATAGCTGCACCGAAATATCCGTGCGTAAATGCGTTCCGCGTCGCGCCTGACCTTCATTCATTCCCTCCCGGAAGAGCCACAGGTTGCGCGCCTGGGCGGCTGACGCGGCGACGACGCCGTCGATCACCAGTCCGTCTTCAAGCACATTTTCCAGGAAGCGCTGCATCAGATCGTCCACGTCGACGAGACCCGAGCCGGAGATCTCCATCAATACGTAGACGGGGGAATCTCCGCCAATCGGCATTGCGAGATCGGGCATGGCCTCCCGGGCGAGTGTGAAGGCGATCGGCGGCATGAATTCGAAGGCGGACATGAGATCACAGCAATCTCGCCGTGCGCGGCGATACAAGCGCATGACGTCTTCAAGCGAGTTCAATCCGAGCAGGGCCGTGGCCACCCGGTCTGGAAACGGTGTCAGCTTGAGAGCGACGGCGGTGACAATGCCGAGCGTGCCTTCGGCGCCAATAAACAATTGCTTGAGGTCGACCCCGCGATTGTCCTTGCGGAGCGTCGAAAGGGCATCGAAGACGGTTCCGTCCGGCAGGACGACTTCCAGGCCGAGTACCAGCTCCCGCGTCATGCCGTAACGAAGGACGTTTATGCCGCCGGCATTGGTCGATACGTTGCCGCCGATCCGGCAGCTCCCCTGTGCTCCGAGCGCGAGAGGAAAGAACATCCCCTTTGAGGCCGCAACTTCCTTGATTTCGGCAAGAATGCATCCGGCTTCGACGACCATGGAGAAGTCGTCAGGGTCGAGCGAGCGCACGGCCTTCATCCGCTCTAGACTCACGATCACCTGACTTTCCGGTCGGTCCGGGATCGCGCCGAGAACCAGCCCGGTGTTACCGCCTTGCGGAACGATCGAAAGGCCGAGTTCCCGACAGGTGCGGACAGCGTCGCAGACCTCGCCGGTTGAGCGGGGGCGCAGGACAGCGACGGCGTTGCTCGTGACGTCGCCGTGCCAATCGCGGCAATAGGGCAGCATTGCGGCCGCCTCGGCGAGGACCGCGGCATCGCCCAGGCGGGCACGGAGAGAAGCCTGCAGATCGGTTGTGGTGTGGGGGCTGTGCATTTTCACGCTTTCACGGTCTTCGGGTCTGGATCGGGGCGCTAAATCGTCTATTCTCAAACGAACCATATAAGGTTATCAGACAACCTTACAACATAATTTCGCGGGCGATCTGATGCGCCCTGGAGGAGAGGTTTTCATGCACGTCCTCATTATTGGTGCAGCAGGCATGGTCGGGCGCAAGCTGGCAGGACATATCGCTGTGTCGGGCAGTCTCGGAGGTCATCCAGTCGAGACAATGACCTTGGTGGATGTGGTGCAGCCGGAGGCGCCTATGGGGTATGGCGGCACCGTCGTGGCCGAGATTGCCGACCTCTCAGCCTCCGGTACGGCGCACAGGCTTGTCGCCGGCCGGCCCGACATCATCTTCCACCTTGCGGCAATCGTCTCCGGTGAAGCGGAACTCGACTTCGACAAGGGCTATCGCATCAACCTTGATGGCACCCGTTATCTTTTCGATGCGATTCGGGAGATCAACAACGAGGACGGCTATCGGCCGCGCGTCGTCTTCACCTCGTCGATCGCCGTCTTCGGGGCGCCTTTGCCCTATCCGATTCCTGACGATTTCCACACGACGCCGCTCACCAGTTACGGAACGCAAAAGGCGATCTGCGAGCTGTTGCTGGCGGATCACAGCCGCCGCGGCTTTTTTGAGGGAATCGGAATACGGCTGCCGACGATATGCATCCGGCCTGGGAAGCCGAATAAGGCTGCCTCCGGCTTCTTTTCGAGCATTCTGCGCGAGCCGTTGGCTGGGCAGGAGGCAATCCTGCCGGTCAGCGAGGATGTCCGCCACTGGCACGCCTCACCACGCTCGGCAGTGGGATTCCTCGTTCATGGTGCGACGATCGACCTCGAAAAGGTCGGCCCGCGGCGGAACCTTTCCATGCCGGGTCTGAGCGCGACCGTCGGCGAGCAGATCGAAGCGCTCCGGCGCGTTGCCGGCGAGAAGGCGGTACGGCTGATCCGGCGAGAACCGGACGAGATGATCATGAAGATGGTTGCCGGCTGGGCGCCGGGCCTCGAGGCGAAACGCGCGACAGCTCTTGGCTTTGTTGCCGAAAAGTCGTTCGATGAGATAATTCGCGTTCACATCGAAGACGAAATGGGAGGAAAGCTGTGAGCTACACCAGCCATGATCGGCCTTCGCGCATCGCATTTCTCGGAACCGGCCTGATGGGAGCGCCGATGGCCCGGCGGCTGCTCGGTGCCGGCTTCAAAATGACGGTCTGGAACAGGGATGTGTCGAAGGCGGAAGCTCTGCGCCCAGCAGGTGCGGACGTCGCTGCAACGCCGGCGGATGCCGTGCGAGGCGCCGAGGTCGTGTTTACGATGTTGAGTGACGGCAAGGCGGTGGAGGACGTTCTCTTCACGTCCGGCTGCGTCGATGTTCTTCGCCCCGGCACTGTTCTGGTCGATACGAGTTCGATCGCTCCGCCGATCGCGAAGGACCATGCGACGCGGCTTTTGGCGCGCGGGATACTTCATCTCGACGCACCTGTCTCCGGCGGCGTCGTCGGAGCGCAGGCCGGCACCCTTGCAATCATGGCCGGTGGGGACGCGGCGCTCGTCGAGCGGCTTTCGGCTGTCTTTGCCGCAATCGGTCGTGTGACCCATGTCGGCCCCAGCGGCGCGGGGCAAATCTGCAAGCTCGCCAATCAGCAGATCGTCGCGATCACGATCGGCGCGGTGGCTGAGGCTATGGTGCTGGTCGAGGCTGGCGGCGCCTCCCGGGAGAAGTTCAGAGAGGCAATACGCGGAGGGTTCGCCGAGAGCCGGATCCTGGACCTGCACGGTGGCCGGATGATTGCCCGCGACTTCAAGCCGGGCGGTCCGTCGCGGCTGCAGCTGAAGGACCTCGATGCGGTCATGTCGATGGCCGACCAGTATTCGCTCGAGCTGCCGCTGACGGAGCGGGTTCGAAGCGAGTTTTCCGAATTCGTCGCTGCCGGCGGCGGAGAGCAGGATCACAGTGCCTTGCTTCTCCACCTCGAACGGTTGAATGGGCAAAAGGCATAGGTGATGACGATGACTGACGACAGGAATATGCGACGCAGATTGCGTTCGCAGGATTGGTTCGACAACCCGGACCATGCCGACATGACGGCGCTCTACCTCGAGCGCTTCATGAACTACGGCATCACCCCGGAGGAACTGAGATCCGGAAAACCCATCATTGGAATCGCCCAGAGCGGCAGCGATCTCAATCCCTGCAATCGCCACCATCTCGAATTGGCCCGGCGCATCCGGGACGGCATTCGCGATGCTGGGGGCATTCCGATCGAATTTCCGACACATCCCCTGTTCGAAAACTGCAAGCGTCCGACGGCGGCGCTTGATCGCAACCTTGCCTATCTCGGCCTCGTCGAAATCCTCTACGGGTATCCGTTGGACGGGGTCGTCCTGACGACAGGATGCGACAAAACCACGCCGTCCTCCCTTATGGCGGCCTCGACCGTCGACATTCCGGCGATCGTGCTCTCCGGCGGTCCGATGCTCGATGGTTGGCATGACGGTGATCTCGTCGGCTCGGGCACCGTGATCTGGCGCTCGCGGCGCAAATACGCGGCGGGCGAGATCACGCGCGAGGAGTTTCTGGAGACTGCGCTCGATTCCGCGCCCTCCGTCGGCCACTGCAATACGATGGGGACAGCCTCGACCATGAACGCCATGGCCGAGGCGCTCGGCATGTCATTGACCGGTTGTGCCGCCATTCCGGCCGCTTACCGCGAGCGTGGGCAGATGGCGTACCGGACCGGGCGCCGGGCCGTCGAACTCGTGCTCGAAGACGTGAAGCCCTCGGACATCCTTACCCGTGAGGCCTTTCTCAACGCCATTCGCGTCAACTCGGCGATTGGCGGCTCGACGAATGCCCAGCCGCATCTCGCGGCCATGGCGAAGCATGCAGGCGTCGAGCTCCATCCGGAGGACTGGCAGGTTCACGGCTACGACATTCCGCTTCTTGCCAATGTTCAGCCGGCCGGCGCCTATCTCGGCGAACGTTTCCATCGTGCGGGCGGCGTGCCGGCCGTGATGTGGGAGCTGATGAAGGCAGGCAAGCTCGACGGGGGGTGCCCGACGGTGACTGGCAAGACGATGGCGGAGAACCTGGAAGGGCTGGAGGCGAGTGACCGAGAGGTCATCCGTCCGGTCGACGCACCGCTCAAGGAGCGCGCTGGCTTCCTCGTCCTCAAGGGTAATCTCTTCGACTTCGCGATCATGAAGATGAGTGTGGTCTCGGAAGCATTCCGCGACCGCTATCTTTGTGAGCCGGAACGCGAAGGCGTGTTCGAAGGAAAGGCGGCGGTGTTCGACGGATCCGAGGACTACCACCGCAACATCAACAATCCCGAGCTCGGAATTGACGAGAACACCATTCTGGTCATCCGCGGTGCGGGACCGCGTGGGTGGCCGGGTTCGGCCGAGGTCGTCAACATGCAGCCGCCGGATGCTCTGCTCAAGCGCGGCATTATGAGCCTGCCAACGATCGGAGATGGCCGTCAGTCCGGAACGGCGGACAGTCCCTCGATCTTGAATGCCTCTCCGGAAAGTGCGGCGGGTGGCGGG
>DATGWU010000754.1:0-10888 GCA_035299345.1 Rhizobium sp. | reverse complement strand
CGCCTTACGATCCTGCGATCTCGGGCCAGATCATGCGGCCGTGGTCGAGCTTCAAGCTCGCCGAGCACGGCGTCGAGAAGGTGATCGCGCGGCGGGCGGCACTCGAACTGAAGCCCGGCATGACGGCCAATCTCGGCTTCGGGATCAGCGCACAGGTGCCGCGCATCCTGCTCGAGGAAGGCCATCCGGAAGCGGTCACCTGGGCAATCGAGCAGGGCGCCGTCGGCGGCATGCCGCTCACCGACTTCGCCTTCGGCTGCGCCTCCAATGCCGACGGTTTCGTGCCCTCGCCGCAGCAGTTCATCTACTTCCAGGGTGGCGGCTTCGATGTGTCCTTCCTCTCCTTCCTCGAGGTCGACGTCGAGGGCAACGTCAACGTCTCGAAGCTCGGCAAGAAGCCTTATCTCACGGCCGGCTGCGGCGGTTTCGTCGATATCACTGCGCATGCGAAGAAGATTGTCTTCTCCGGCTGGTTCGAGGCGGGCGCGGAGGTACAACTGACTGGGGAGGGTATCCGCGTGACCAAGCCGGGCAAGTTCACCAAGATGGTGGAGAAGGTCGAACACGTGACCTTCTCCGGCCGGCGGGCGCGCGCCGAGGGCCAGGACGTTCTCTATGTCACCGAGCGCTGCGTCATGCGGCTCACCGGCGACGGGCTCGTTGCCACCGAGATCATGCCCGGAATCGAGCCGGAGCGGGATATCGTTCTGGCCTCGCAAGGGAGGGTCAAGGTCGCGCCGGATGCAGCAACCATCGATCGCAGGCTGCTGTCCGAGACGCCGATGGGGTGGACGCCATGAGCAGGGTTCATCTCGAAATTCACGGCCGGTTCGCGGAGATCCGGCTCGACAATCCTGCCAAGCTCAATGCCTTCACCGTCGCGATGCTGCAAGAGCTTGCCGGTCATCTCGATACCGTCGAGCACCGGACGGATGTCGCCTGCCTGATGGTGACGGCGGAAGGGGAGCGCGCCTTCTGCGCCGGCGCCGATATCAATGACTGGGGGGAGCTTTCGCCGGCGGAGTTCGCCCGCCACTGGGTTCGCGACGGACACCGGATCTTCGACCGGCTCGCGCGGCTCTCAAGACCCGTGATCGGCGTGATTTCCGGCCACGCCTTCGGCGGCGGGCTGGAGCTTGCCGCGGCCTGCGACATCCGGGTCATGGCGCCGAAGGCGACGCTCGCCCTTCCCGAGGCCCATGTCGGTATTGTGCCGGGCTGGTCGGGCACGCAGCGGCTCGCCCGCCTGCTGCCGGAACCGGTCATCAAGGAAATGGCGCTCTTCGGACGCCGCATCAGTGCCGAACGCGCCCTGCAGCTCGGTTTCGTCGCAGAGATCGCTGAGGATCCTCGCCAGGCGGCCATCGAGATTGCTGCAAAGGTCGCGGAGCTCTCGCCACGGGCCGTCGAGGTCGCCAAGTTCATGATCCATGCCGGATGCGGCGAGGATCGGGCGGCGATGGTCGAGGCGCTCGGAAGCGCCGCGATCGCTGCCAGCGCCGACCGCAACGAAGGTGTTGCGGCCTTCCGTGACAAGCGCAAACCGGTTTTTTCGGGAGAGTGACCATGAGCGACATGACCATGACGGCGGCCGTCGAGGCAGCCCTGCCGAAAGCCCCCTTCGAGGGCCGGCACCTGATCGACGGCATCTGGAGAGGGAGCGACAACGGCGAGACCTTCGACCGTGCCTCCCCCTCGCACGGTATTCTCGTCAGCCGCTCCGCCCGCGCCGGTCGGACGGACACGGAAACCGCGATCGGCGCGGCGCGCAAGGCCTTCGACGACGGGCGGTGGAGCCGCATTACCGGCAAGGAGCGCGCGACGCTCCTCCTGAAAGTCGCCGACCTGATTGAAGCCAATGTCGAGCGGATGGCGCTTCTCGAGACGCTCGAAAGCGGAAAGCCGATCAGCCAGGCGCGCGGCGAGATCGCCGGCGCGGCCGATCTCTGGCGCTATGCGGCGTCGCTTGCCCGCACGATGCACGGCGACAGTCATAATTCGCTCGGCGATGACATGTTCGCCATGGTGCTGAAGGAGCCGATCGGCGTCGTTTCGATCATCACGCCGTGGAACTTCCCCTTCTGGATACTGAGCCAGAAGCTGCCCTTCGCGCTTGCAGCCGGTTGCACCTGCGTCATAAAGCCGTCGGAGATGACGCCGTCGACGACCGTCATCCTCGGCGAACTCCTGCTTCAAGTCGGGCTGCCGGCGGGTGTCGTCAATATCGTGCTCGGTTTCGGCCAGCCCGTCGGCGCGCTAATGGCCGAGCATCCGGATGTCGATATGGTGAGCTTTACCGGCTCGACCGCCGTCGGCAAGGCGATCGCGGCCTCCGCCTCTGTGACACTGAAGAAGGTCGCGCTGGAGCTCGGCGGCAAGAACCCGCAGGTCGTTTTCCCGGATGCGGATCTCGAAAGCGCCGCCGATGCGATCACCTTCGGCGTCTATTTCAACGCCGGCGAATGCTGCAATTCCGGCAGCCGCATCATCGTCCATGAGGACATCGCCGAGATGCTCGTCGAGAAGGTCGTGGCGCTTTCGAAGAAGGTCGCCTTCGGCGATCCGCTCAACCCCGAAACGCAGGTTGGCGCCATCATCTCACAGGCGCACCAGGAAAAGATCGCCGGCTATGTGAAGGATGCCCTGGCGGCGGGAGCAAGGGTTGAGCTCGGAGGGGCGCCGGTTTCCCATCCCGGTCTGCCGGGCCGGTTCTTCGCGCCGACCGTGGTTAGCGGCGTGACCGCGGATATGGCGATTGCGCGCGAGGAGGTGTTCGGGCCGGTGCTCTCAGTGCTCACCTTCAGCACGCTGGAGGACGCGATCGCGCTTACCAACGATGCCGCCTACGGGCTGTCCGCCGGAGTGTGGAGCGAGAACGTCCACACCTGCCTTGCCTTTGCACGCCGCGCCGAGGCCGGCACGGTCTGGACTAACACCTGGATGGACGGTTTTCCCGAAGTCACCTTTGGCGGTTACAAGCAGAGCGGCCAGGGTCGCGAAAACGGCCGTTACGGGCTCGAGGAATTCCTTGAGATCAAGTCGGTCGTCATGCGGGTCGGTCGCACCCGGCCGAGCTGGGTCAGGGCGTGAGGGCACCGCGATGACCGTCGAACACAGCGCCCGGAACCGCCTTCGAACCGAGCTCCCGCCGTCAGCTGAGGATCACCTGCAGCTTTTCGATATCCGTGCCGCCAATCCGCTTCAGCAGCAGGCGCCCGAGATGTTCGCCCGCGGCGGTGAGGTCCTCGTAGATCGCCTCGACGCCCGGCTGGATGTCGGAGAGGAGCCGCGAGGTCTGTTTGGCGACGATGTCGTATTCACGTCCAAGTGCCCAGCCGTCGTCGGAAAGCCCGGTGATCGCCGCCATGGCGGAGACTTCGCCGGGACAGATCAGGGCGTCGGGAGGATCTGGCCGCTGCAGCCGCGTCCGGAAATAGTCCCGCACCATGCCGGCGGTGGAATCGAGCGTGATGCCCTCGGCAAGCTCGTAGGCGATACCCGCCTCGCGCACCGCGGTCATGAAGCCGTGCAACATGTGCTGGCTGAAGGTGAGATGCTTCGGCGGCAGGATGATCGTCAGTTTGTGGCGGCCCTTGGCGATCAGGCGGCGGGCGGCCTCGTAGGCGAAGGCATAGTTGTCGTAATCGACGAACGGATGCGGGGTGGTGAATTCCGTCCTGCCGTGGCTGACGAAGGGAAAGTCTTTTTCGATCAGGAACCTGACACGCGGATCGAGAACCTCGGTCCGGGTGAAGATGATGCCGTCGGCGAGATTGTTGCGCACGATATGCTCGACGGCTTCGACATTCGAGGTGTCGAGAAAGTTGGGCATGACAATCAGGTGGTAGGGTGTGCCCTTCAGCGCCTTGGTAACGCCGTAGAGGAGGGAGGTTCCGAAACCGAGGATTTCCTCATGCTGGTCGAGGAGGACGCCGATGACGTTCGTCTTGCCGGTCTTCAAGCGCTGCGCTGCGCGGTCCGGCATGTAGCCCAGGCGGTCGGCGATCTCGCGCACCCGTTCTCGCGTCGTGCTGCTGATCAGCGGATCGTCCGCCAGCGCCCTCGACACGGTGGTGACGGCAAGGTTCGCCTCTTCGGCGATCGTCTTCAACGTGGCTTTGCCGGCGGCAGCCCTGCGGGCCTGGCTTTTGGCGCTCTCGGTCTTGATTTTGGGCACTCTGACAATTCTTCGCACGATGAAAGACGAGGGAGCGTAACCTCCGGAAGCCTCGTCCGCAAGAATTGGCGAGCGAAATTTAAAACGATTTCATTTTCGACTGTGGACGACTGCGCCGTAGAGGCCGTTGCAGCTTCTGCCGTTGGGAAAGCGTTGAGAAGCGGACATGACGACATGAAAGGGTTCTTGACTCTGTCGAATTTGTAACGTTTCAAATTGTTGCGCACCGACCGGTGCCGGAATATCCCCGGTGTCACGAGCAGGGCTCGACGGCGCCGGGACCGCGGGAGGGAGACCCGCCAACTTGCCAAAGAGGAGGATCGAATGAGCAAGTTTCTGACGACGACCGCAATTGCACTGACGATGATGGCCGGTGTCGCTCGCGCCACCGATGTGGAGGTGTTGCACTGGTGGACTTCGGGTGGCGAAGCGGCCGCCCTCAACGTCCTGAAGGAAGACTTGAGCTCGAAGGGCATCGGCTGGGTCGACATGCCGGTGGCCGGCGGCGGCGGTGAAGCGGCGATGACTGCCCTTCGTGCCCGCGTCACGGCCGGAGATCCGCCGACGGCGGTGCAGATGCTCGGCTTCGACATTCTCGACTGGGCCGAACAGGGTGCGCTCGGCAATCTCGACGAGGTGGCGAGCGCCGAAGGCTGGGACAAGGTCGTCCCGGAAGCCCTGCAGAAGTTCTCGAAGTATGACGGGCACTGGATCGCGGCCCCGGTCAACGTCCATTCGACCAACTGGGTCTGGATCAACAAGGCGGCACTCGACGCTGCCGGCGGCAAGGCCCCCGAAAGCTGGGATGAACTGGTCGCCGTTCTGGACAAGATGAAGGCGAACGGCATCACCCCGCTCGCCCATGGCGGACAGCCCTGGCAGGATGCGACCATCTTCGACGGTGTCGTGCTCTCGAAGGGCACCGACTTCTACAAGAAGGCCTTCGTCGATCTCGATGAAGGCACTCTCAGCGGCGCCGACATGGCGGATGCCTTCGACCGGCTGATGAAGCTCAGGACCTATGTGGACGACAACTTCTCCGGCCGCGACTGGAACCTCGCCTCCGCGATGGTGATCGACGGCAAGGCCGGCATGCAGATGATGGGCGACTGGGCCAAGGGCGAATTCCTGAAGGCCGGCAAGAAGCCGGGTGCAGATTTTGTTTGCATTCGTTTCCCCGGGACGCAGGGATCGGTCACCTTCAACTCCGACCAGTTCGCGATGTTCAATGTTTCGGGTGACGACAAGGTCAAGGCCCAGATGGCGATGGCCTCCTCGATCGAGAGCCCGAAATTCCAGTCCGCCTTCAACGTCGTCAAGGGTTCTGTACCGGCCCGCACCGACGTGCCGGATGCCGATTTCGACGATTGCGGCAAGAAGGGCATGAAGGATCTGGCGGAGGCGAGCTCCGGCGGCACGCTGTTCGGCTCGATGGCTCACGGCCATGCCGCGCCGGCCGCGGTCAAGAACGCCGTCTACGACGTCGTCACCAAGGCCTTCAACGGCGGCTTCAAGGACGGCGCGGAGGCGGCCAAGGCGCTCGCCGAGGCGGTTGCGGCGACCAAGTAACCGCTAATGCCGGGCGGCGGCTGCCGCCGCCCGGTCATTCGCCGGCGAGGCAGACAGGCCGTGCCCGGCATGATCGACAAGGACAGGGAGGAGACCCATGACAAGCTCAACGCGGGCCGATATGCGCACGCGCCTACAGGACTGGCTGCCGAAGGTGGTGCTCGCACCCTCCTTCGCGGTGACACTGGTCTTTGTCTACGGCTTCATCCTGTTCACCATCTTCCTCTCCTTCACCGGATCGAAGATGCTGCCGCTCTATACCTTCGTGGGTCTCAGCAATTACACGCGGCTCTGGGCGCTTGAAAACTGGCACATCGCGATCGTCAACATCGCGATCTTCGCAAGCCTCTACATCGTCATCTGTACGGTCCTCGGCCTCGGCCTTGCGATCTTCCTCGACCAGAAGATCCGCGGCGAGGGGTTCCTGCGCCCGATCTATCTCTATCCGATGGCGCTCTCCTTCATCGTGACCGGTACGGCGTGGAAATGGTTCCTCGACCCCGGCATCGGGCTGGAGCGGATCATGCGCCTCTGGGGCTGGGAGAGTTTTACCTTCACCTGGATCAAGGACAATGACATGGCGATCTACACGATCGTGATCGCGGCAGTCTGGCAGACCAGCGGCTTCGTCATGGCGATGTTCCTCGCCGGACTTCGCGGCATCGACAACGAGATCCTGAAGGCCGCCCAGATCGACGGCGCGTCCAGCCTGCAGCTCTATCGCCGCATCGTGATCCCGCTCCTGCGGCCCGCCTTCCTTTCGGCCTTCGTCATTTTGAGCCATCTGGCGATCAAGTCTTACGACCTGGTGATCGCGCTGACCGGAGGTGGCCCCGGCCGGGCGACCGAAATGCCCGCGACCTTCATGTATTCCTACACGTTCACCCGCAACCAGATGGGCGTCGGCGCGGCCTCCGCAGTCATCATGCTGATGACGATCGCCGCGATCATGGTTCCCTATCTCTATGCCGAGCTGAAGGAGAAGCACTGATGTCTGCCGTCAGCCAGGACACTGCGGTCAGGACCGGCCGCGTCGCCCGCACCTTCATCTACCTCGTGCTGCTTCTCTTTGCGCTCTTCTACCTGTTGCCGCTCTACGTCATGGGCATCAACTCACTGAAGCCGCTGCCGGAGATCACCGGCGGCAACATGATGGCGCTGCCTCAAACCTGGACGCTGGAGGCATGGAAATCCGCCTGGTCGACTGCCCAGATCGGCGTCTCCCCGACCGGCCTCAGGCCCTATTTCCTGAATTCGATCCTGATGGTGGTCCCGGCGGTCGCGATCTCCACCATCGTTGGTGCGCTGAACGGCTACGTGCTGACGAAATGGCGCTTCAGGTATGACACGGTCATCTTCGGACTGATGCTGTTTTCCTGCTTCATCCCGTTCCAGATCGTGCTGATCCCGATGGCGCTGGTACTCGGCAAGCTGGGGCTCGCCGGCTCTGTACCGGGGCTGATCCTCGTCCACGTGGTCTACGGGATCGGGTTCACGACGCTCTACTACCGAAACTACTACGCCGCCTTCCCGACGGAGCTCGTCAAGGCAGCGCAGATCGACGGGGCGGGCTTCTTCCGCATCTTCTGGCGCATCCTGCTTCCGGTTTCCGGGCCGATCACCGTCGTTTCCGTGATCTGGCAGTTCACCAACATCTGGAACGACTTCCTGTTCGGCGTTTCCTTCGGCGGCACCAGCCAGCCGATGACGGCGGCCCTCAACAACCTGGTGCAGTCGTCGACCGGGGTGAAGGAATACAACGTCCACTTCGCCGGTGCGATCATCGCCGCTCTTCCCACCCTCTTCGTCTACATCGTCGCCGGCCGCTATTTCGTGCGCGGGCTGATGGCGGGCTCAGTCAAAGGATAAGAAAATGGGCTTTCTCGACATCAACAACGTCACCAAGTCCTACGGGCAGCTCGAGGTGCTCCATCGCGTCGACATCTCGGTCGAGGAGGGCGAATTCCTCGTGCTGGTCGGACCGTCCGGCTGCGGCAAGTCCACGCTTCTCGGCATGATCGCCGGCCTCGAGAACATTTCCTCGGGCGAGATCGCGATCAAAGGCCGGGTGGTCAACGGCGTGCATCCCTCGAAGCGCAACATCGCGATGGTGTTCCAGTCCTACGCGCTCTATCCCAACATGACGGTCGGGCAGAACATCACCTTCGGGCTCGAAATGCACGGCGTGCCGAAGCCCGAGCGGGAGAAGGCGCTCGCCGAGGTCGCCAGACTCCTGCAGATCGACCATCTCATCGACCGCAAGCCGGGGCAGCTCTCCGGCGGTCAGCGGCAGCGCGTCGCCATGGGCCGTGCGCTGGTGCGCGACCCCGATGTCTTCCTGTTCGACGAGCCGCTTTCCAATCTCGACGCCAAGCTGCGCGTCGACATGCGCACCGAGATCAAGAAGCTGCATGAGAAGCTGAAGACGACGATCGTCTACGTCACCCACGACCAGATCGAAGCGATGACGCTCTCGACCCGGATCGCGGTGATGAACAAGGGCTATATCCAGCAGCTCGGAACGCCGAAGGAGATTTACGACACGCCGGCGAACGTCTTCGTCGCGACTTTCATGGGCAGCCCGGCAATGAACGTGCTTCCGGCCCGCGTCACCGTCCGTGACGGCGTGCCCCACGCGGCTGTGAAGGACGGCGAGGGCGGCGAGCAGTTCTTGCGTTTCAGCCAGCAGAACCTCGTCTCCTGGGACGGCAGGGAAATCCTTCTCGGCATTCGGCCGGAGGCGATCACCGATCCGGAGGGGGCAGACCGCAAGTCGAAGAACATCGTCGGGCTCAAAAACCGGGTCGTCGTCACCGAGCCCGCCGGCTCCGACACCTTCGTCACCATGATGCTGGGCGGCAAGGACGTGATCGGCCGTATGCGCGCCGATACTGAAGTCCATGCCGGTCAGGTCTTCGACTTTGCCGTCAACATGGAAAAGGCCGTCGCCTTCGATCCGAAGACGGAAGAACGCATCCGGCCATGAACGCTCGCAACACTATCCCCGACATCGCCCCGGACATCGTCATCGTCGGCTCAGGCATGGGCGGCGCGACACTCGCCGCCGCGCTGGCGCCGAGCGGCCGGCGGATCCTCATCGTCGAGAAGGGGGAACGGCTGACACCGTCAACGGCCGACCGGGACCCGGAGGAGATCTTCGGGAGGGCGAAATTTCGACCGAAGGAAGAGTGGCTGGACGGGGAGGGGCGTCCCTTCAATCCGGGCAATTATTACTATGTCGGCGGCAATTCGAAGTTCTACGGCGCCGTTCTCATCCGCTATCGCCGCGAGGACTTCTCGCCGCTGCACCACATGGGTGGAACGACGCCGGGCTGGCCGATCGGGTATGACGAGCTGGAGCCCTTCTACCAACAGGCCGAGACGCTCTTTCAGGTGCGGGGCACGCTCGGTGAGGATCCGACGGAACCTACCCATTCCGGCGACTACGTCCATCCACCGGTTCCCGACGAACCGATGATTGCCGACCTTCGCCGGCGGCTCGGCCGGGTCGGCCTACATCCGGCCTCGCTGCCGCTCGGCGTCGACATCGAGCGCTGGCTTGCGGGCGGGCGCACCACCTGGGACGCCTTCCCCGACACATGCGGCGGCAAGATGGACGCCGAAACGGCCTGCCTGTCGAAGGCTCTCGCGCATCCGAACGTCACGCTGCTGACGGGGTGCGAGGCAAGGCGTCTGCTCGCGTCTGAAGATGGCCGCGTCACCGGCGTCGAGATCGAGGCGCGTGGCGAACGCAGAGTGATCACGGCACCGCTCGTGGTCCTTGCGGCTGGCGCGGTGCGCTCGGCGGCCCTCCTTTTGGCATCCGCCGATGGCCCTCGTCCGAACGGGTTTGCCAACTCGTCCGACCAGGTCGGCCGCAACTTCATGAACCACAATTGCTCGGCGGTGCTGGCGCTCAATCCCGTTCGCCGCAACCCGTCGGTCTACCAGAAGACCCTGCTGGTCAACGATTTCTATCTCACCGGTGGTCCGCGGGGCGAGCCGCTCGGCAATATTCAGTTGCTCGGCAAGATCACCGGTCCGATCCTTGCGGCGAGTTCGTCCCTGCCGCGGCCGCTCGCGCACTGGATCGCCGCCCGGTCGATCGATCTCTACGCGATGTCGGAGGACCTGCCCAATCCCGAAAGCCGGGTGAGCCTGAAGGACGGGCAAATCGTGCTCGACTGGAAACGCTCGAACTGGGACGCGCATCTGGCGCTCGTCGCACGTCTCAAGGCGCTCCTTCGCAAGGCCGGCTATCCGGTGGTTCTGTCGCGCGCCTTCGACCGGCGCACGCCGTCGCATCAGTGCGGCACGGCGCGCATGGGAGCCGATCCACGGACGAGTGTCGTCGACGGCTACGGCCGCAGCCACGGTCACAGGAACCTCTTCGTCGTCGACGCATCGATCCTGCCGACCTCGGCGGCCGTCAATCCGGCACTCACGATTGCCGCGCTTGCGCTCAGGGCTGCAAGGCACATTACCGAAACGGAGTTCCAACAGTGACACGGCTCGCACTTATCACCGGCGGACAGCAGGGTATCGGGCTCGGCATCGCCGAAGCCCTGGTCGGTGCCGGCTACCGCGTGGCGTTGGTATCACGCTCGGAGGCGGACACGCCGCAGGTCGGGGCCGCGCTCGAAAGGCTCGGGGACAAGGCACGCTATATCCGCCACGACCTGCAGGAGATCGACAGGGTGGGGACGGTGCTCGACGCGGTCGAAGGCGAGATGGGGCCGGTGACGACGTTCGTTTCGAATGCCGGCGTGCCGGCGAAGGTGCGCGGCGACATGCTCGATCTTTCGCCGGAAAGCTTCGATTTCGTCCTCGGCGTCAATCTGCGCGGTGCCTTCTTCTTCGCCCAGGAGGTCGCCCGACGCATGGTCGCCCGACCTTCCGACGTCTACCGGTCGCTGATCTTCGTCACCTCGGTCAGTGCCGCCATGGCGTCGATCGAGCGGGCCGAATACTGCATCTCGAAGGCCGGCGCGGCAATGATGGCGGAACTCTTCGCTGTGCGCCTCGCGCCGCACGGTATCGGCGTGTTCGAGCTCCGGCCCGGCATCATCGCAACCGAGATGACCGCCGGCGTGAAGGACAAATACACCGTCCGGATCGAGGGCGGGCTCGTGCCGGCGCAGC